>NZ_LNCQ01000022.1:713008-737040 GCF_002831785.1 Allobosea sp. FBZP-16
CAGCAAGGGAGATGCCGTTTGGGGCAACATCACCCCCGACCGGTCGACGCTGGACGAGCAGTTGTCGGGGCTGATCGCCGAGCTGACCGAGGGCGGCTGGGAGATCAAGTCCGTAACGCCGCTCACCTCCAGCTATTACTATGCAGCCAGCCAGTACTCGGTTTCGCTCGATCGCACCAATTGGGGCGGCTACGGCGTCGGCTACGGCGCGCCCTATACCGAAGGCCTCGTGGTGATGGCCCAGCGCTGGGTCGAGATCACCGAGGCGCAGCAGGCCGAGCGTGACCGGGAGAGGGCGCAGCGCCAGGCAGTGGAAGCTGCGGCCGCGCTGGAAGCAAAGCGAGAGCAGCGGCAAGGCGAGCTGGCCCGGCTCACCGCCGAACCGGTCGCCAAAGCCGGGTTGCTGCGCGACAAATGGCGCTTCCGCAGCCAGGACTACCCGACGGAAGCGCTCGCGCAGGGCGCCAAGGACGCTGCGCTCAAGGCACTGCGGGAGCGCCCGCTCTAAGACCCGCGGACGAATGCGTGGCGTTCACGCCTTGACGTAGACCCCCGCCTCCTTGCCCGAGGCCAGCCGGACGCTGATCCGCTTGTAGTCAGCGACCTCGTAGCGGTCGGCGGCAGCGAGCTCTTCGGCCGTGATGCTGAAGACCTTGCCGGGCACGCTGTCGGCGGGATCGTCGCTCGGCGCCACCACCGGATGGAAGCGCTTGCCGCTGGTGCGGATCACCTCGGGATCGGTGATCTCCAGCATGGTCTGGGCGAAGCCCGGCATGGCGTCGTCATGGCCGTCGAGCAGGCGCCCGAACGAGGCGAGCTGGACATTGTCCTGCTGCAGCGTGCCGTAGGAGAACAGGAGAATGCTGCGGTCCTCGGCCATGCTCGCCCCGCTTCAACCGCAGCCTACAGCGCCGCCAGCAGCTTTTCGCGCGCCGCGCGCGAGCCGGCAAGGCGCTGCCTCGCCGCAGCCAGGATCGGCTCCGGCGCCTCCTGCGGCGTGCCGGCCCGGAACGGCGGCTGCGGCGCATATTCGAGCGAAAGCTGGATCAGTTGCGCCTCCTCCTCGCCGAGCAGCTCGGCGATCACGGTAAGCCCGAAATCGATGCCGGAGGTGACACCGCCCGCCGTGATCAGATTGCCGTCGCGCACCACGCGCCCCTCGGTCGGGATCGCGCCGAACCGCGCCAGCAGGTCATGGGCGTTCCAGTGGCTGGTCGCGCGCTTGCCTTTCAGCAGCCCGGCCATCCCCAGCACCAGCGATCCCGTGCAGACCGAGGTGAGATAGCGCACCTGCCCGGCCCGCTCGCGCAGGAAGGCGAGGACGGTCTCGTCAGTCAGCAGCGGATTGACCCCGCTGCCGCCCGGTACGCAGAGCACGTCGAGCGGCGGGCTCTCGGCGAAGGTCGTGGTCGGCGTCAGTGTCAGCCCGGTCGCGGCCTTGAGCGGCGCCTTATCCTTCCAGATCAGATGCACCTGCGCATCCCTTGCCGACGCGAAGACCTCATAGGGGCCAGTCAGATCGAGCTGCTGGACCTGCGGAAAGACGAGGATGCCGAAGCTGAGGGACATGGGCGGAACTCCTAATTGACGGGAGCAGCCTAGCAGGCAAAGCTCTGGCCGAACTGCCAAGCACCCCTCGCTTCATGCCAAACCATGCGTCGCATCGAGATCCTGACCTTTCCCGGCGGGCAACTGCTCGACGTCGCCGGGCCCTTGCAGGTCTTCGCCACCGCCAACGACCTCGCGCATCTCGCCGCTCGCCCCCTGCCCTATGAGACCGCGGTCGTCGCTGGCCAAGGTCGCGTGATCACGAGCGCGCGGCTCGAGCTAGGCGCGGCCCCGCTTCCCGAACCGGCCGCGCCGCTGCACACGCTGGTCGTCGCCGGCGGCTACGGCGTCAACGCCGCCTGCCGGGATGCCGCACTCGTCGACTGGGTCCGGCAGCGTGCAGCGGCGGCGCAGCGTGTCGCCTCGGTCTGCAGCGGCGCCTTCCTGCTGGCGTCGGCAGGCCTGCTCGATGGCAGGCGCGCCGTGACGCATTGGGGCCGCTGCGCCGAGTTCCGGGCGATGTTCCCGGCGGTGAAGCTGGAGCCCGATCCCATCTATATTTGCGACGGCGAGGTCTGGACCTCGGCCGGCGTCACCGCCGGCATCGACCTCGCGCTCGCTCTGGTCGAAGCCGATCTCGGCCGCGATCCGGCGCTCGCCATCGCCCGCCAGCTCGTCGTCTTCCTCAAGCGCCCCGGCGGCCAGGCCCAGTTCAGCGCAGCGCTGAGGTTGCAGGAGAAGGACGAGCGCTTCGATCGGCTGCATGGCTGGATCGTCGAAAACCTGCGCGGCGACCTCTCGCTGGAGCGGCTGGCCGGACAGGCCAATATGAGCCTGCGCAGCTTCGCGAGGCACTACCGCGAGGCGACCGGCCGCACGCCGGCCCGCGCCGTCGAGGAAATCAGGATCGAAACGGCGCGCCGCCTGCTCGAACAGGGGCTTTCCGTCGCCCAGGCCGGCCGCCGCTGCGGCTTCGGTTCCGAAGAGACCTTGCGCCGCGCCTTCCTGCGCCGGCTCGGCGCCAGCCCGCAGGCCTATCGCGAGCGCTTTGCCGGATAGCGCGCCTACGGCTACTTCTCCAGGAACGCCTTCACCGCCCCTTCCGCCTGCTTCATCGAGATCACGCCGTCGAGATGGCCGCGCGTGCCCTGGATGGTCACATGGGTCACGTCACGCCCGGCCTTCTTCGCTTCGGCGACGGTGCGCTGGATCATCTCGTCGGGGAAGACCAGGTCCTTGGGCTGATTGACGATCAGAAGCGGCGCCTTGATCCGGCTCATCGCGTCCGCGAGCGACTTGCCGCCGGCGGCATAGAGCTGGTTGGCCTTGACCAGATAGAGGAAATGGTTGGCATCCGAGACCTTGGCGCGCGCCTCGCCGGCATTGTCGAGGATGCTCTGGACCTGAAACTTGTTGCCGAGCGCTTTCCCCGGGTCCTCGCCCTCCTTGGCTGGGCGGCGGCCAAAGGTGCCGTTGGTCCAGTCGCCATGATTGGCCTGCAGCGTCACCACCGTCAGCGCCTTGGCGAGGCCGGCATTGGGCGGCGTCTTGCCGTAATAGTCGCCCTTGTTCCAGTTCGGATCGACCAGGATCGGCGCCGCCCAGACATCGAGCCAGGCGATCAGCTGGGCGTCGGCCTCGGCCGCCCCGATCACCGCCATCGCCTTGCCGACCATGTCGGGATAGCTTGCCGCCCATTCATAGGTCTGCAGCGCCCCCATCGACGGACCGGCGACCATGACCAGCTTCTTGATGCCAAGACTCTCGACCAGGGCCTTCTGGACGTTGACGAAATCGCCGATGGTCACGACCGGAAAATCGAGCGCGTAGGGCTTGCTGGTATCCGGGTCGATCGAGGCCGGGCCGGTGGTCGTCACCTTCGGGTCGCCGGTGTTGAGATTCACCAGCGTGTCGGAGGACAGGACGAAATACTTGTTGGTGTCGATCGCCTTGCCCGGCCCGATGATCGCGTCCCAATAGCCGGGCGCCGCGTCGGCGGCCGCATATTTGCCGGCGGCGTGCGAATTGGCTGAGAAGAAATGGCAGATCAGGATCGCATTGGACTTGTCGGCGTTGAGCGTGCCGTAACTCTCCCAGCCGACCTTGACGTTCTTCAGCGTCCTGCCGCCCTGCGTGGTGTAGCTCGGCAGCTCGAAGACCTTCTTCTCGACGATCAGATCCTGCGCCTCAGCCATTCCCGCCACCATCACGCCTGCCACGCCGAGCACACCTGCGATCCAGCCCTTCATGCCGCACTCCTCCGCTCCGGCCGGGTTCTCGGCCTTGAACGGATCAGAGCGGATTTGTCCGGCTAACGGAAGGGGGGCGCTCTCACAGCGTCTCCAGCAGCCCTTTGATCAGCGCCCGGCGCGGTGCGATCGAGGAGATCAGCGCGTACTCCTGCAAGGTGTGGGCACCATCGCCGTCGATGCCGAGCCCGTCCAGCGTCGGGATGCCCAGCGCCGCGGTGAAGTTGCCGTCCGAGCCGCCGCCGGTCATCGGGCAGTCCTGCAGGTCGAAACCGACCTCGGCGGCCACCGCCCGCGCCTGCTCGAAAAGCGCTGCGACTTCCGGAGATTTCTCATAGGGCGGCCGGTTCATGCCGCCGGTGATCGAGAGCTTCACATCCGGATCATGAGCCTTCAGGCCGAGGATGCGTTGCTCCATCGCGACACCATCAGCAACGGTGGTGACGCGGCAATCGACGCTGAACCAGGCATGCTGCGGGATGACGTTCGCCGCCGTGCCGCCACCGACCAGCGCGACCGTCGTGGTGATGCCGCGCGAATAGTCGGTCATGCCCTCGATCGCGAGGATCTGGTGCGCCGCCTCGCGGATGGCGTTGCGGCCATCGGCATGGCGCGAACCGGAATGCGCCGGCCGCCCTTCCAGCTTGACCTCGAACCGGCCGACGCCCTTGCGCGCCGTGACGATCTTGCCGCCTTCGCGCGCCGGCTCGGTCACCAGCACAGCCTTCGCCTCGCGGCCGATATCCTCGATCAGCTCGCGCGAGGTCGGGGAGCCGATCTCCTCGTCCGGCGTGAACAGGAATACCATCGGCCGCCGCGCCGTGCCGGCCTTGGCGGCGTCCTTGAAGGCCTGCAGCGCGAGCCAGGCGCCGCCCTTCATGTCGTAGACGCCGGGGCCGTAGAGCCGGTCGCCCTCGACGCGGACGGCCAGGTCCTTGGCGCTGGTCCCGACCGGATGGACCGTATCGAGATGCGACATCAGTGCGATCGCCTTCTCGCCGTTCCGGACACCAGCGCGCAGGATCAGGGTGTCGCCAAGCCCGTCACGGCCGGGAACGCGCTCGACCGCGATCGGCAGGCCTTCGACCTCCCTGACGACGAGGTCCATCATGCCGTTGACGCCGGGCACGTGATGGGTGGGGCTTTCCAGCGCTACCCAGACGGTCAGCGCGGGGACGGCGGGATCGTGAATGGTCATGATGAGGAGGGTTTTCGCAGGAAAGCGTGGCGATAACGGGACATTGGCCGAATTGCCGGCGTTGTCCATGTCGAAACGCGCCTGGCAGCCTTGCGGGGGCGGCGTTTCAGAATTTTTCGACGTGGTGTCGGCAGCGCCGATCCTCGTCCGTCCTCGACGCAGACCCGCCGAGGACCAGACGATGCGCCCGCCCGCCGCTCCCACCATTGCCATAGTGCTGGCCTTGTATTGGCTGCGCAGCGTCATGGCAGCGCTGGCCGGCTTCGTCGCGGTCCTCGTGCTCGCGCTCCTCGCCGATCAGCTCCTGCGCTCGCTCGGTCTGCCGCCGCCGGCGGCCCAGCTCACACCGGAACTCGGCCGCCAGGCACTTGCAGCCTGGCTGCGGGCAGGCTGCCTGTTGCTCGGCGGCCCTCTCGCCAGGGCCGCGCTCGCTAGGCGCGCTTGACGTTCCAGAAGGTCGGGAAGCTCGGCAGCACACCAGTGAGCTTGCGGCTGAAGGCCGTCGGCTGGAAATACTGGCCCAGCGGCGCGTAAGGCACGTCCTCGAAGGCCTGCTTCTGCAGCTCGGCCGCGATTTTCTGCTTCCCAGCAAGGTCGGAGGCCTCCATCCAGGCTTCGCGCAGCGCCTCGATCTTCGGCGCCACCGGCCAACCCGGCCATGCGGCCATGCCATTCCCGCGCAACGAGATGTGGCCGACCGGGTCGAGAATATCGATGCCGTTCCAGCCGGTGAAGAAGCAGTTCCAGCCGCCATTGCCCGGCGGCTCCTTGTTGGCGCGGCGCGTCACCACGGCGCCCCAGTCCATCACCTGGTAGTCGACGTTCATGCCGATGCGCTTCAGCATCTCGGCGCCGACCTCGCATTCGGCCTTGAGATTGGCGAGATCGGTAACGCCGAGCAGCACCACCTTCTCGCCTTTGTAGCCGGCAGCCGCCAGGGCCTGCTTGACCTTGGCGATATCGCGCGGGCCATTCAGCACCTCCATGCCGGCCTCGTTCGCCATCGGCGTGCCCGGCGGGAACAGCCCGACGCCTGTCCGCCACAGCGTCTTGTCGGGGCCACCGACCGCCTCCATGAACTCGGCCTGGTCGATCGCCATCAGCACGGCGCGGCGGATCGCCGGATTGTCGAAGGGCGGATGCAGATGGTTCATCCGCATGATCGCGATCGAGCCGGTCGTCTCCTTGATCGCGACCTCGAGCTTCGGATCCTTGGCCAGCAGCGGCAGGATGTCCGGCAGGGGCTGCTCGACCCAGTCGATCTCGCCGCTCTGCAGCGCCGCCGCCGCGGTCGCCGGGTCCGGCAGGGTGTGCCATTCGATCCGCTCGACATGGACGATTTTCGGCCCGGCGGTGCGGCCGGGCTTGCCGTCGCCGCGCGGCACGTAACCGGTGAACTTCTCGTAGACCGACCGATTGCCGGGCTGGCGCTCGCTCGCGACGAAACGGAACGGTCCGCTGCCGATCACCTCGGTGATCTGCGTCGTGGCCTCGGTCTTCGCCAGGCGCTCCGGCATGATCACCGGCACCGAGGCCGTCATCTTGGCGAGCGCGTCGGGCAGCAGCGGGAACGGCTTCTTCAATCTGAAACGCAAGGTCTTGTCGTCGACAGCGACCAGTTCGTCGGTCTGCGCCATCAGCGTCTGGCCGAAGGAATCGCGCTTGGCCCAGCGATTCAGGCTGGCGACGCAATCCCTGGCCAGCACCGGCGTATCGTCGTGGAACTTGAGGCCCTCGCGCAGCTTGATCGTCCAGCTCTTGCCATCGGCCTCGGCGAGCGCGCCTTCGGCCATTTGCGGCTGCGCCTTGTAGCTCTCGTCCTGTCCGAACAGCGTATCATAGGCGAGGAAGGCGTGATTGCGCGTGACGGTCGCCGTCGTCCAGATCGGATCGACAACGGCAAGGTCGCCCTGCGGCACGAACTTGATGACGTTCTTGTCGGCGCCACGGCCGATATTGGGTTTGCTGACCGCGATTGCGGCAGCCGTGCCTGCGATGAAAGCGCGACGTGTCGGCATTTCAAGCTCCCTGGCAACAGGGCGTCGATCCGGGATGGTGAAGCCCTGGCGATACGGCGGTCGTCAGGCAACCAGCATGCCAGCAGCCGGTCAAGCCGGCGGCGGAATCACCCGGATCGTTCAGGCCGCGTCGCGCAGGTCGCCGAGGTCGAGCTCGATGAGGAAGTTCGGATCGGCTTCGACCAGCAATGCCAGGGCCGCATCGTCGGCGAGCGAATCCGCCAGTGCCCGTGCTTCGTCGCGGGCCGCCTCCGCATCGAGCCTGCGCAACAGCGCCATCAGCGCATTGGCCCCAGGACCTTCCAGGCTCTCGCAGGCGATCAGGACCTCCGCCAGAAGGTTACGGTCAATGCCGCCCCTGCCGTGGAAGCCGGGGCCCGCTTGCTTCAGCGCTTCCACGGCGGCGGCGAAGGCCGGCAGCAGGGCCTCCGGCATTGCTGCCTTGCGATAGAGCGCCCTGAGGCCGGCCCCGCGCCGATCCCAGAGCAGTGCCTGCACGCGCTTCAGCGGCAGGTCGGAGAGCGCCGCGAAGGCGGATTCGGCGAGGGCCGGCTCGCCGCTCAGCAGCGAGCGCAGGATCACGCCCGGCGTCAGGCGGCCATTGTCGCGCAGGCAATCGACGATCGCCGGTGCATCGCTCGCCTCGCCGCCGGCCGCGAGCGCGACCGCGACCCGCTCGGTCGATTCGCGGGCGAGCCGGGCGCTGCGCTCCTCGGTCAGCCAGCCGCAACCCGAGACGAAGGCGGCGAGCGCATCGGAAACCTTGGCGGCGATCGCCTGGCGCAAGCCCGGCGGCAGGTCGTCGCGCGCCAGCATGGCCTCGCGCACCGCTCCTGCCTCGCCCTCGCGCGCGAAGATGCGCTCCAGCGAGAAATCGGGAATCTCGGCGGTCGGATTGGCGAGCAGGACGACCAGCGCCTCCTCGCAGCCGACCTCGGCCAAGGCAGCGCAGATGCCGGGCGACAGCCAGGACCGCTGCGCGATCGCCCGCTGCGCGAGGCCGTCTCCAACGGCTGCGGCATCGACAAGATCGGCCTCGGTCAGCACCGGCGACTGCGCCAGCAACAGGGCAGCGATGTCGCTCTGCTCGGCGATCAGCCCCAGCACCAGATTGCGCGGCGCCTGTGGCGCGGCGGCGAGTTCCTCGGCCAACGCTCGGCGGACCAATGGCGAGGGGTCGTCGACCAGTGAGATGAGGGCCGTCTGCGCCTCGCGCTTGTCCTCGGGCGACATCGCCGAGCGCAGATAGGCGCCCGCCAATGCGGCAGCCCCTTTCGCCCGTGCCTCGGCCGGCGCAGTACGGGCCCAGAGCAGGAAGCGACGGACGATCATCCGCGCCTCCCATGGAGCATGAACTGGCTGAGATCGAGCGGCCCGCGCCGCTGGCGCCGGGTGGCGATTGTCTCGCTGGACGCCGTCTGCGTATCCGCCACGGCGAGATCACGCGGCCGCGACGGTGGCAGCGGCGTGGTGACGGTGGTCGAAGCGGTCGTTGCGCTCGCGCTGTCCGTCTTGGCGGTCTTGCCGGCGGATGAGGCTTCGCCTTCGCTCGTCGTGGCGCTCACACGCGGGAAATAGCGGGTCGCCGGATCGTCGCCGGTCGTACGGGACGTGCTGT
The DNA here is from genome assembly GCF_002831785.1 of Allobosea sp. FBZP-16. Classification (NCBI taxonomy): domain Bacteria; kingdom Pseudomonadati; phylum Pseudomonadota; class Alphaproteobacteria; order Hyphomicrobiales; family Alloboseaceae; genus Allobosea; species Allobosea sp. FBZP-16. The sequence continues at coordinate 721,640 of NZ_LNCQ01000022.1, forward strand.
TGCTGCGCGGCGTGGTCCAGAGATTGGCGACGGCCTTCGACACCGGCGCACGCGATCCTTCGGTCGAGAACAGGCCGATCAGCCCCCTTGCCCGATCTGGCGCAAGCGCCGCGGCGATCGGTGCGACCGGGGGCTCGGACGCGTAAGCGGTCGCTGTCGTAGCAGTACCCGTAGGCTTGGCCTGCGCCAGCATGGCGCCGGTGGTCGCTGCGACCTGGGTGTTGGCATGGCTGGCGGCGAGCAATCCGTAGACCTCCTGGGCGCTGCGGGCCCGCCCGGCCTTGTCGTAGAAGATCGAGCGATTCGCCGCGGCCGCCTCCGGGAAATCGCGAGCGGCGGCACGCGTCGGGTCATTCCCGGCCGTGCGGATCAGGTCGGTGGCGCCACGCGCACCCAGAACATGCGCCATGTAGAGCTCGCCGGCCTGCGGTTGGCGCCCGAGCGCCTGGCCGAGTTGCTCGGCATTCTTCTGCGTCAGCGCGCCGGCCATCACGGTTGCGACCTGCGGATCGGTTCGCAACTGCAGGATCTTCTCGCGCAGCGCCGGATCCGACACGGTCAAGCGGCCGCTGCCGTCCTCGCTGATCGCGCCGGCATAATTCGCCATGCCCTGCTTCGGCCCTTCCTGACGCATGATCGACAGCCAGGTCTGCTCTATGAACTGGAACAGGCCGGTCGCGCTCGAGGTGCGCGCTTTCGCATCCGGCTCCAGCGAGGATTCGCGTTGCGCGGTCTTGAGGAGATAGTCGAAGCCGACGCCGGTCTTGTCTGCGCCCTGCTTGATCGCGCTGACCACAGGATTGGCGGGCGTTGTCTCGCGGGTGCTCGGCGTGCTGAAAAGGAACATTGGGTCACTCGGGCCGCTGCCGTTCCAGGCGGACCGGAGCACCCGCAGATACTGGACCGATTATGGTAAGCGAACCGTTAAAACGGCCGTTTGCCGACCCCGGCCCGAAACCGAAAAAGAGCCACAGGAGCAAGACGATGGCGGAAGCGGCGCGGCATAAGCGGGGTGGGCTCTATTTCGAGGATTTCGAGATCGGCGTCTCGATCGAGCATCGGCTGACCCGCACGGTCACCCAGATGGACAACATGCTGTTCTCCAATATGACGCTGAATCCGCAGCCCCTGCACATCGACGCGCATTTCTGCGCGACCGAAACCGAATGGGGCAAGCCTCTGATGAACTCGCTGTTCACGCTCGGCCTGATGATCGGCATCTCGGTCAACGACACGACGGTCGGCACCACCATCGGCAATCTCGGCATGACCGATGTCACCTTCCCGGCCCCGCTCTTCGAGGGCGACACGGTGAACTGCGTCACGCAGATCGTCGCCAAGCGCGAATCGAAGTCGCGGCCGGACGCCGGGATCGTCGACTTCCACCACCGCGCCTACAAGCAGGACGGCACATTGGTGGCGCAGTGCCGCCGGCAGGCTTTCATGAAGAAGCGTCCCGTGGAAGGACAGGCCTGATGCGCTCGCTCCTCTTCGTCCCCGCCGACAACCAGAAGAAGCTGCAGAAGGGCCTGGACAGCGGCGCCGACGCGCTGATCCTCGACCTTGAGGATTCCGTCGCGCTCGATGCCAAGCCGGCTGCGCGCGAACTCGCCCGCGATGTCCTCAAGGAGGTGAATGGCCGGGCCAAGCGCCCCCGCCTGATCGTGCGCGTCAACGCACTCACGACGGGCATGACCGAGGCCGATCTCGATGTCGTCATGCAGGGCAGCCCGGACGCGATCATGCTGCCGAAGGCGGAGGGTGGGCCTGATCTCAGCCATCTCGCAGCCCATGTCGCGGTACGCGAGGCGGAGTATGACCTGCCCGACGGCGGGACCAAGATCATCGCGATCGCCACCGAGACCGGCAAGGGCATCTTCGGTCTCGGCAGCTATGCCGGCGCCAGCCACCGCCTCTCCGGCCTGACCTGGGGCGCCGAGGATCTTTCGGCCGATCTCGGCGCCGAGACCAACCGGCTGGAGAACGGCACCTATGCCGATCCCTACCGGCTCGCCCGCTCGCTCCTGCTCTTTGCGGCTTCGGCGGCGCAGGTCGACGCGATCGACACCGTCTTCACCGCCTTCCGGGACGAGGCGGCCTTGCGCACCGAATGCATCGCCGCACGCCGCGACGGCTTCACCGGCAAGATGGCCATCCATCCGGCCCAGGTGCCTGTCATCAACGACGTCTTCGCCCCCTCGCCCGAAGCGCTCGCTCGGGCGGAGGCGATCATCAAGCTCTTCGACGAGAACCCCGGCCTCGGCGTGGTCGGGCTCGACGGCGAGATGCTCGACCGGCCGCACCTGATGCGCGCCCGCCGCTTGAAGGCGCGGGCTGACAGATTGCGTCAATGATCCGGCGCAAGCGATTCGGCTGATTCGAGTTTCGGGACGCGGTCACCGGGTCCCGATCTGCCGGCATTGATGCCGCGCCGCGCTTGCCAGGCATTCCTGCGCCTTCTTGGCGGCGTTCAGTTCGCGCAGCAGCCAGAACCCCGCCCCGATCATCACCAGCACGGCAATGATCGCGAGCAGGTTCACGGTCATGCGCCATTGCTCGTCCGGCTCCTCGTCCTGGCGCCGGACCATGGCGCTCAGCCTCCGGCCGGCCGAACGATCGAGAACAATTCGCTGACCTCGGCATAGTCGCTGTAGCCGCAGCGCGCGATCGGATTGGCCTTGGCCGTGTCGAAGCGGCCGTCATGGACGAAGGCCTCGCCGACATAGGTCGCGACGACCTGGCCGAGGACCATCCAGCGCGGCACGTCGTTGCCGTCGATGTCCTTGAGCTGCTGGATCGAGAGCAGCTTGCATTCGAGCGCGGCCGGGCTGGCAGCGACCCGCGGTGGCTTGACGATGCGCGACGGCGCCATCTCCAGCCCGGCATGGACATATTCATTCTCGCCGCGCGGCAGCGGCGCCGAGGTCAGGTTCATCTGCTGGTCGAGCGCCTTGCTCACCAGGCTGCAGGTGAACTCGCCGGTCTCCTCGATGAAGGCCACCGCATCCTTCTTGTTCTCGGAGGAGAACATCACGATGTTCGGCCGTGACGAGATGGCGTTGAAGAAGCTGTAGGGCGAGAGATTGACCTCGCCCTTGGCGTTTACCGCGCTGATCCAGCCGATCGGCCGCGGCGTCACGATCGCCTTGAACGGATCGTGCCGGAAATCGAGATCGCGCCCTTGATCCGTGTAGTACATCGCGCTCATGCTCCGAACCGGCTGACGATGGCGGCAAGGTCCGGCCGCTCGCGGTCGGCCGGGCGGCCATCCGCCGTGCCGAGATGGACGAAGCCGGCGATGCGCTCGTCCGGCGCGAGCCCGAAGGCATCGAGCACCTTGCGGTCGAAGGCGAACCAGTTGGTCAGCCAGGAGCCGTTGAAGCCGAGCGCCTCGGCCGCGATCAGCATGTTCATGCAGACGGCGCCAGCCGAGAGCTCCTGCTCCCATTCCGGGATCTTCTCGTGCTTGCGGGCCCGCGAGACCACGGCGATCACGACGGGGGCATGGAGCAGGCGCTTGCGCTCGAAGGCGACCTTGTCCTCGTCGGCCTGCGGATTGCGTTCCTTGAAGACGGCTCCGACGATCTCGGCTGCCTTCTCCTTGGCGGCCCCGGAGAAGACGATGAAGCGCCAGGGCGCGAGCTTGCCGTGGTCCGGCACGCGGGCCGCCACGGTCAGGATCTCGCGCAGTTGCGCATCGTCCGGCCCCGGAGCGGTGAGAAATTGCGGTGGCACCGAGCGACGGAGCTTGAGCAGTGAGAGCGTGTCGGTCATGAACGATCCGGAAGATGGCGCAGCGACGGGGATGACTGGTTCCCAGTTAAGGTTTCGCCATGATGAGGACAAGCGAACCTGCTCCTTCCCGGTGCAAGGATGATGACGGCGCAGCGCATGTTTCAACGCGAAGAATTCAAGACGGTGGCAGCGCTCCCCGCGAAAGCGACGCGTGCGGCGATGGCTGCGCTGATGATATCTGCGCTCACCGTCTCTTCGACGCTCGCCCAGACCCCCGGCGCTACGCCCTCGGCCACGACGCCCGGCTCGCCTCCGCCGGATATCGCTCCCGCCGCCCGCCCTGGCCAGGCGATGCTCACCCTCAGCGCCCAGTTCTCCGGCAATCGCAAGCCGGTCCGCTCCGGGCTGGTCTGGCGCGTGCTGAGCGAATCCGCCGACGGCTCGCCGCCCAAGATCATCGCCCGCTCGAACAATGCCGAGCCCAGCTTCCCGCTCGATCCGGGCATCTATCTGCTTCACGCCGCTTATGGCTTCGCCAGCGCGACCAAGCGCGTCACGCTCGGCCCGCAGGGACTGACCGACCGGCTCAGCATCAGCGCAGGCGGCCTTTCGCTCGCCGGCTCGATCGGCGAGACGCCGATCGCGCCCAATCTGCTGAACTTCTCGGTGTTCGTGCCGCTGCAGGGCAATTCGGAAGGCCGCCTGGTCGCGTCCAGCGTCAAGTCAGGCGAGCTGATCCGCCTGCCCGAGGGCACCTATCACATCGTCTCGACCTATGGCGATTCGAACGCGATCCAGCGCTCCGACGTCCGGGTCGAATCCGGCCAGGTCACCCAGGCGACCCTGCATCACCGCGCTGCGCAGGTGACCTTGAAGCTCGTCGCCGGCCCCGGCGGCGAGGCCTTCGCCGGCACCGCCTTCAGCGTGCTCACCCCGGGCGGCGACGTCATCCGCGAGGCGATCGGCGCCTTCCCGCAGGTGATCCTGGCCGAGGGCGACTACGTGCTGATCGCCCGGCAGGAAGGCCAGGTCTTCTCGCGCGATTTCAAGGTCGAGGCCGGCCGCGACCGCGATATCGAGGTGATCGCTCGCTGAGGCTGCCTCAATTCGTCGGCTTGCCCGACTCACGCCCCTCGCCGAGGTCGGCGACAATGCCGTCGGCGAGGCGGATGGCGAGGCAGCGATAGCCGGCCTCGACCACCTGCAGCCCGTCCATGCCGACGATCTCCTCCTCGCTGAACTGCTTCGTGCCCGACCAGGCCTTCATCATCGCGTAGCGCGGGAAGACCGGCACGCCGCTCTCACTCGCCGTCTTCGCCAGCACGGCGCGGTAGTCGTCGTATTTCGGATAGCGACCCTCGCGCGGCAGCCAGGGCATATCCATCAGCACGAGATCGATCCCGGCCTCCTGGAGCTTGTGAGCACCCTTGCGCAGGATCTTGGCGAGCTTCTCCTCGCCGATGTCACGGATGGCGTCGTTCACCGCCGTCTGCCAGATCACCAGCGCCGGCTTTTCCGGAATCACCTCGGCCTCCAGCCGCAAATACATCTCATAGGCCGACTGGCCACCGACGCCGAGATTGAGCACCTTGACCTCGCGTCCCGGCAGGCGCCGGCGCAATTCGGCTTCGAGTACGGCAGGATAGCTGCGGTCGGCATCGCTGGCGCCGGTCCCGGCGGTCGTCGACGAACCGAGAGCGATGATGGTGAGCCGGTTCGTCTCGGTAAGGATGCGCTTGGCGGCCGCCAGCGTCGGCTTGAACGGGTGCTGGGCCGCCCCGGCGCGGCAGCGTCCGTCCACCATCTGCGCGAGCGGCTTGGGCCCGGCAATGGCCGGCAGAGCCGACGCCAGGAGCAGAAGGAGCGCGCTCAGGCCGTAGCGGCCTGCTCGCGAGGGGCGCTTGCGGCGCGTGCCGTGAGCGTCTTGTACCACGACAGAAAGGTTCCTAGCCCGAGCAGGATGGTAATCCCGCTGAGGTTCACGATCAATTGGATCGAAAGAGCGAAGGATGTCTCCGCAAGGATGATCTGCCCGATGATCGCAAGGACTATGCCGGCGCAGAACACTTCGAGCGAATGCCGCCCGAGCGAGGCCAGCCGCCGGCCCGCCAAGCTGGTAAGAATGCCTGCGTCAGGGCGGAGAAAACGCAATACGAGCCAAGCCAGCGCCGCCAGGTGCACGACGCGCGGCCAGGCGAGATTGGTCTTGTCGATGCCGATCTGCAGGCTGTCGATCCACTCGTTCAACAGCGCGACGCCGAACGGATTGCCCGAGGACAGCTTCACCATCGCGGCGAACAGGACGATCACGACGGCCGCGGCGTCGACAAGGCGCAGTTTCGGCACGCCGGCGCCGACAAGGCCGAGCCGGCCGATCACGACGCCGAACGTGAACAGCATCTGCCAGGCGAAGGGATTGAAGAACCAGCCGCCATCGCCCGGATGGTTCGGCAGGTTGAGTCCGGCAAGCGTCGCGCCCTGCCAGATCGCGACGGAAACCGCGAGCGCCGCCAGAGGGCTGGTCCGCGCGGTAAGGTAGATCAGCGGGAACGCCGCCAGCAGCACGATGTAGAGCGGCAGGATGTCGAGATAATAGGGCTGGTAGACCAGGCCCAACGCGTTCACGATCGCCGCCGCTGTATCGCTGAAGAAGGGCTGGATGTTGATCGCCTCGACATAGAGCGCATTCTGGGTCCGCACGACCGCCGTCGCCACGATGCCGCAGACCAGCACGAACAGTGCCAGGTGCGCGATGTAAAGCGTCCAGATCCGGGCGCCGACCTTGAGCGAGCCGACGAGGAGCCCGCGCTGGTCGATCAGCCGGCCATAGGCGAACGTAGCCGAGACGCCGGCGAGCAGCACGAAGATGTCGGCAGCATCCGAGAAGCCGTAATTATGCGGCATCAAGGAGGACACGATATTGCCCGGCATGTGATTGACGAAGATCACCAGCAAGATCAGGCCGCGGATCACGTCGATACGCAGGTCACGGCCCGGCGAGGCCGCATCGCGGGGCCCTTTTCCGAACAGCACCAGGCGCCAGAATCCGCTCACGTCACCACCGCATCCACCTGCGCGGCTGTGAGGTGGCCGCGCATCTGTTCATCCGCTGTTCATATTAACATTGTGTTGCGAGCAAGGCTCCGCAGCTGACGATCACAACCCTGTGCATCAACGTGAATGGGAGGCTTTGGTTCGGCGGCGGCCTGAGCGCACAGCACCGGGATCCGCCAGCAGCGCCAAGGATCTGCGGCGGATATCATCACTTCTGAACGAGTGATCACATGAATTTGGTGAGTAACCGAGCTGCGCTAGGCGTCTGCGTCCTCGGCCACCTTCGTCGCATCGCGCTTCCTCTCGACCCGGCGCACCGAGAACACCGAGAGTTCGTAGAGCAGCAGCATCGGCACGGCGAGCATCAGCTGCGAGATCACGTCGGGCGGGGTCAGCACGGCCGCGATCACGAAAACGAAGACGATGGCGTAGCGGCGCTTGTCCTTCAGGAACTGCGAATCGATGATGCCCGCCTGGCCGAGCAGGGTCAGGATCACGGGCAGCTGGAACGAGATGCCGAAGGCGAAGATCAGCGTCATGATCAGCGAGAGATACTCGCTGACCTTGGGCAGGAGCGCGATGCCGGCCTGCCCTTCGCTCGCCGCCTGCTGCATGCCGATCGAGAACTTCATCAGCACCGGCATGGCGAAGAAGAACACCAGCGCCGCGCCGAGTACGAAGAAGATCGGCGTCGCCGCCAGATAGGGCGCGAAGGCCTGCCGCTCGTTCTTGTAGAGGCCGGGTGCGACGAACTTGTAGATCTGCGTCGCGATCACCGGGAAGGCGAAGAAGCCGGCGCCGAAGGCCGCGACCTTGATATGGGTGAAGAGCAGCTCGAGCGGACCGGTATAAATCAGCTGCGCATTGGCGCTCGACCCCGCGGCCCAGACATAGGGCAGGACGAGCATGTTGTAGATCTGCGTCGAGAAGGCGAAGCAGATGAAGAACATGACCAGGAAGGCGATGAGCGACTTGATCAGCCGCGAGCGCAGTTCGATCAGATGGTCGATCAGCGGCGCGCGCGACGCTTCGATCTCATCCTCGCCTTCGCGCCTCGCCTGGGCGTTCGTCTCGACGACGCTCATGCCGTCTCTCCGCCCTCGGCCTCGGCGGCCTTGGCTTTGCGCTTGCGGGCCGGCTTGGCCGCCGGCTCTTCAGCCGCGATCTCAGTCGGCACGGCCGGCTCCTCGGTCGCGACCGTCTTGCGGCGGCGCTTGGGCTTCTCTTCCGGCGCGGGCTCGGCGACGGGTGCTGGCTCGATGCTGACGGGTGCCGGAAACTCGGGAGCCGGCAGCGCCGCAAGCGTCGCCTCGGCATCCTTCATCGCCTTGTCGTCCGCCGCAGCCGGCTTCGAGGCGTCGGTGGCGCCGAAATCCTTCATCGGCTCGATCGGATCGAAATTGGTCGAGGCCTGGATCGAATTGCCGATGTCGTCGACCTGCTTCTTCAGGTCGGTCAGCTCGGCTTCGCGCATCGCGTCGTTGAACTGGCCCTGGAATTCGGCAGCCATGCGCCGGATCTTGCCGATCGCCTGCCCGGCCGTGCGCAGTGCGCCCGGCAACTCCTTGGGGCCGATCACGACGAGCGCGACGCCCCCGATCAGCAGCATTTCGCTCCAGGCGATGTCGAACATCGACGGCCGGTCCTTTGGAAATCTTGTAGGGCGCCGGGAAGGCGCCGGAATCGAAACCGATCAGGATTCACCTGATCGGCAGGTCCGCTCCTACGAGATCAGGCCTTGGTCTCGGCCTTGGCCGGCTGCGGGCTCGCGGTCTGGGCGCTCTGGTCGATCACCTTGGGATCGACAGGCTGCTGCGCGGCCGGCGGCGGCGTGTCGTCCTCGGCCATGCCCTTCTTGAACGACTTGATGCCCTTTGCGACATCGCCCATCAGTTCGGACACCTTGCCGCGGCCGAAGAGCAGCATGACGATGACGCCGACGACGATCCAGTGCCAGATGCTGACGCCACCCATGGCGGTACTCCTCCGAATTTGAACGCGCGGCCCCGGTTGTGCCGAGGGGCCAGATGCTTGTGCCGGAACCTAGGTGTCCCCTACAGGGAACACAAGGACTTCGTCCATCGCAATGTCGATGCCGACATCCTCGCCCTCGGCGACCGAACCGCGCAGCGGCAGCCGCGCCACCAGAGGCTTGTCGAGACCATCGACCGCAAGCTCGACATGGTCGACCTCGCCGAGGAAGCGCCGGGTCATCACCCGCGCCTGCAGGCAGAAGCCCTTCGGCACCAGCCGGATCGCTTGCGGCCGGATGCCGAGGATCGCCGGCGCGCCCTCGGGCAGACCTGCCGCCGGGAACCGTCCGAGCGGGGTATCCACCGCGCCGTCCCGCGCAACAGTCTCGATTTCGGTAAGATCGCAGAAAAATCGGGCGGCAAAGAGGCTGGTAGGCCGTCGATAGAGCTCTTCGGCGGTGCCGCTCTGGACGATTCGTCCCTGCTGCATCAGCACGATCCGGTCGGCGACGCGCATCGCATCCTCCGGGTCGTGGGTGACGATGATCGAGGTTGCGCCGATCTCCTGCAGCAGCGCCATCGTCTCGTCCCGCACCACGTCGCGCAGTCGCCGGTCGAGATTGGAGAAGGGCTCGTCCATCAGGAGCACGCCTGGACGCGGTGCAACCGCGCGCGCAAGGGCCACACGCTGCTGCTCGCCGCCCGAAAGCATATGCGGATAGGCCTCGGCGAGATCGGCGAGGCCGACGCGGGCGATCGCGCGCAGCGCCGTCGCATCGGCTTCGGCATTGCCATAGCCGCGCAGGCCGAAACGGACGTTCTCGCGCACCGAAAGATGCGGGAAGAGCGCGTAATCCTGGAAGACGAGGCCGACCCCCCTCGCCTCCGGCTCGACGAAGTGAGCCGGCGAGGAGACGTCGCGCCCTTCGAGCAGAACACGCCCCGAACTCGGCCGCTCGACGCCAGCGGCGAGCCGCAGCAGCGTCGTCTTGCCGCAGCCCGAATGGCCGAGCAAAGCGACGATCTCACCCGGTGCGACGCTGAGCGAGACCTGGTCCAGTGCCGTCACCGCGCCGAATCGCTGGGTGACGCCATCGAAACCGAGCGCCATCGGGATCGCGGCGCCAGCGGTGCCGCGCCGTCCCCACCCCAGCCAGCGCATCCTGCTTTCGCTTCGAGCCAACTCGTTCTCCTGCCGGCCCGCCGGGCTCGATCGCCTGCGCTGTGCTAGCTGGCGTCGCCGTCGTCAAGCGGCGTGAACAGATCGCCGAGCGGATCCTCGTCGTCGCGCAAGCCCGGATCGTCGTCCGGCACCGGCACGGTGAGGTCCTTGGCGAGGCGCCCCTCGATGAAGCCGGCCCCCTTCAGTTCCTCCAGCCCCGGCAGGTCGTCGATGCGGTCGAGCCCGAAATGGTCGAGGAAGGCGGGCGTCGTGCCGAAGGTCACCGGCCGCCCCGGCGAACGGCGCCGGCCGCGCAGGCGCACCCAGCCCGCTTCGAGCAGGATGTCGAGCGTGCCCTTGGCGGTGGCGACGCCGCGGATCTCCTCGATCTCGGCCCGCGTCACCGGCTGGTGGTAGGCGATGATGGCGAGCGTCTCCAGCGCGGCGCGCGAGAGCTTGCGCGGCGCCTCGGCTTCCGGCGCGAGCAGATAGGCGAGATCTGGCGCGGTGCGGAAGGCATATCCGCCGGCGACGCGATGCAGCGTCACCCCGCGCAGGGCGTAGGTTTGCTGCAATTCGGCGATCACCCGCTCGAGCGGGACATTCGCGGGCACCGATTTCGCGAGGTCCTCTGCCGAAAGCGGCTGCACCGAGGCGAACAGCAAGGCCTCGACGATGCGGCAGGCGCGCGCCAGCGCCTCGTCGGCGTCCCAGTCCTCCTCGTCCTCGCGTTCGGCTTCAGCGACGGCCATCAGCGCCTCACAGGCCGAGCGTCGGCGGCCGCGCCGAGCGGCGGCGGACATAGAGCGGCGAGAAGGCACCGTCCTGGCGCAGGTCGAGCAGGCCCTCGCGCACCATCTCCAGCATGGCCGAGAGCGAGGAGGCCCGGACAGTCGCGGTCATCGTCTCGGCGGGCAGGCCATGGCTGCTCATATAGCGGGTGAGATAGCCGTCGATCGCGGTCCACTCGCCGGCCTCGCCGACCAGCCGTGCCAGCGCCTCGCGCGCCTCGACCAACGACAGCACCTGCCGCTGGCCGACGCTCATCGGCTGGCGGATGCGCTTCTGGCGCTGCTGCGCATAGGCCGCCAGCAGGTCGTAGAGCTCCGCCTGCCAGACTGGCCGATCCTCGACAGCGATTACCTCCGGCGCGCCGCGGGCGAAGACGTCGCGGCCGAGCCGTTCACGGGTGGCGAGCCGTTGCGCCGCCGCGCGGATCGTCTCCAGCCGCTTCAGGCGCAGCGCCAGTGCGGTGGCGAGATCGGCCGCGCTCGGCTCCTCGCCCTTGGGCGGCTCCGGCAGCAGCATGCGCGACTTGAGATAAGCAAGCCACGCCGCCATCACCAGATAATCGGCGGCGAGTTCGAGCCGCAGCGCCCGCGCCGTTTCGATGAAGGACAGGTATTGCTCGGCCAGCGCCAGGATCGAGATGCGGGCGAGATCGACCTTCTGGCGGCGGGCGAGATCGAGCAGCAGGTCGAGCGGCCCTTCATAGCCGTCGACGTCGATCACGAACGAGGGCTCGCCGGACGCGCGTTCCGGCGTGCCGTCCTCCTGGAATGGCAGCTCAGCGGCCATCGATGGCCAAATCCCCATGACCTGCTCCGCCCGGTCGGCGGAGCCACAGCCCCGGGGAGAGAATCAGCCTAACTGCCGCCCAAAGCAAGGGCGCTGGCAAGCTGGGCGCGGGTGCTGTCCACATCGAGCGGCTCGGGCTCGTGCCTGATCCGTGCCAGCGCCATCGCAGCGCGGCGCGCTCGCGGTCCGGTCATCTCCGGAACGGCGCCGGCGATCGCGCCCATCTCATCCATGATGCCATGGCAGTGCAGCACCACGTCGACCCCGGCCCTGATCGCCGCTTTCGCCTTGTCTTCGAACGAGCCCGACAGCGCCTTCATCGAGATGTCGTCGGTCATGATCAAACCGTCATAGCCAAGTTCGCCACGCATGATCTCTCTGATGATCTTGCGCGAGATCGTCGCCGGCCGGCGCTTGTCGAGTGCGGTGAAGACGACATGCGCCGTCATCGCCAGCGGCATGTCGGCGAGATGCCGGAACGGGCGGAAATCATGGGCGCGCAGCTCGTCCAGGCTCGCCTCGACCACCGGCAGGTCGTGATGGCTGTCGGCCTTGGCCCGGCCATGGCCGGGCATATGCTTGATCACAGGCAGCACGCCACCGGCTATCAGCCCTTCAGCCGCGGCGCGGCCGAGCGTCGCCACCATGGTGGGGTCGCGGGCATAGGCGCGGTTGCCGATCACGTCATGGCTGCCGGCGACGGGAACGTCGAGCACCGGCAGGCAGTCGACATCGATGCCGACGCTTTTGAGATCATGCGCCATCAATCGCGCCGAGAGCCGGACGATCTCGCGCTGCTGCACGGGATCGTTGATGGCGAGAAAGGCCAGCGCCGGCGGATAGGGCGGCCAGTGCGGCGGCCCCATGCGCTGCACTCGCCCGCCCTCCTGGTCGATCAGGATCGGCGCGTGCCAGCCGACGCAATCGCGCATCTGCGCCGTCAGCGCAGCCACCTGCGCCGGATCCTGCGTATTGCGCTTGAACAGGATGAAGCCCCACGGCCGGGCGTCGCGGAAGAAGGCCCGCTCGTCGGCGGTGAGGCTCGTGCCGAGGCAGCCGGCAATGAAGGCGCGCGAGGTCATGGCGCCGTTATCGCCGATTCGGGGGCGATGAGCATTGCGTCATTGCGGGGCGACCAGGCGTCAGGCTGGAGCCAAGCCGTCATTCTCGGGCGGAGCAAAGCGCAGACCCGAGAATCTCATGACGAGAAGGCGCCATCAGGAGCCTCCTCCTGCCTGAGATGCTCGGGTCAAGCCCGAGCATGACGAGATTTAGCGCAGCGACTGCGACGCCTGCGCGTTGAAGGCGTCGAACGGCAACTCGGCAACGCGGAACCAGAGCTGCTCCTTCTTCCAGTAAGGCAGGAAGGAATCCCACAGCGTCTTGAAGTTCGGGTTCTTCGCCGCCTGGTCCGCATAGAGCGCGAAGGCCTCCTTGAAGGCTGCCTGCATCACGTCCTGCGGGAAGGGTCGCAGTTCGGCGCCGGCGGCGATCAGGCGCAGCAGCGCGTCCGGGTTGCCGTGGTCGTATTTCGCCATGCAGAGCGCGTTCGCCTCGGCGCAGGCCGCCTCGACGATGGCGCGGTAATGCGCCGGCAGCCCGTTCCACTTCTCCTGGTTGGCGATGAAGCTGACATTGGCGCAGCCTTCCCAGAAGCCGGGATAGTAGTAGTACTTCGCCACCTTCACAAAGCCGAGCTTCTCGTCGTCATAGGGGCCTGAGAACTCGGCCGCGTCGATCGTGCCGCGCTCCAGCGCCGGATAGATGTCGCCGCCGCCGAGCGTCTGCGGGACGACGCCGAGCTTGGCCATGATCTGGCCGCCCAGGCCGGCGATGCGGAACTTGAGGCCCTGGAGATCGGCGAGGCTCTTGATCTCCTTGCGGAACCACCCGCCCATCTGCGCGCCGGTGTTGCCGGAAGGGATTGTGTGGACGCCGAACTTCTTCATCAGGTCGCGGCAGAGCTCGATCCCGCCGCCCTGGTAGAGCCAGGCGTTCTGCTGGCGCGTGTTGAGGCCGAAGGGCAAGGAGGTCTCGAAGGCGAAGGCCGTGTCCTTGCCGATATAGAAGCTCGCCAGCGTGTGGCTGCATTCGACCGTGCCGTTCTGGACCGCATCGAGCGCCTGCAGCGCCGGCACTATCTCGCCGGCGGCGAAGGTCTGGATCTGGAAATTGCCGTCGGTCGCCTCGGCGACCCGCTTGGCGACCTGGGTCGAGATGCCAAACAGCGTGTCGAGGCTCTTCGGATAGCTCGAGGTCAGGCGCCAGTTGATCTTCGGATTGGTCTGCGCGATCGCCGGCGCGGCGATCGTCGCGGCGGCGGCTCCGGCGGCGGTCGTCTTGATCAGCTTGCGGCGGTCCATGGTGCTTCCTCTCACGTGCAGGCCTTCCGCATTTTCAGAGCGGATTAGGCCACGGATTCGGGGCGAAGCTAGAGCACGCGCTGACCGTGCTCCAGCCACGACGCTGCAACGGGTGCATGTCCGGATCGCGGGAGCAATCCGGGATTCCTGCACATCGGCATGGGCATGCGGTTCAGCGCGCGGCACTGCGGGCCAGCAGGCCGGCTCCCAGCATGGCCAGCCGGCAGACCGTGCGGGTGCCGAGGCCGTCGATATCGGCCTCCGGCACGAATTCGACGATGTTGAAGCCGATGATCGGCGCCCGCTCCGCCACGCCGTTCAGCAGCGTGACGACATCGCCGTAGGCAAGCCCTCCGGGTGTGCGGCCGAGCACGCCTGGCACGACGCTGGGATCGAAACCGTCGACATCGAAGCAGACCACCACCGGCCGGCCCGGCGGAACGGCCGCGATCGCGGGTGCCATCCCCTTCGCCCGCAGGATGCTCATGTCGATCAATTGCGCTCCGGCAGCCCTCGCCTCCGCCACATCCGAGGGCCGGGCGCTGCCGGTGCCACGGGCGCCGACCTGCACGATCGTCCGGACGCCGTCGAGTTCGGAGGCTCGCCGCATCGTACTCGACAGGCCGAAGCGCTCGGCCTCGACCTCCTCGCGCCAGTCGATATGGGCATCGACCTGCAGGATCGTGATCTCGCCGCGTGCCGCGAAGGCGCCGAGCGCCGGGATCTGGACGCTGTCGTCGCCGCCGAGGAGGAGTGGCGCCGCACCGCGCGCCAGCAGCGTCGCATAGGTCGCCGCGATTCGCGCACGGTTGCCGGGCAGGTCGTCCGGATCGAAGGCGAGATCGCCGCAATCGACCAGGCGCCCACCAGCGGGCAGCAGCGGCCCGCCGAGATCGAAATCGTAATGCGCGAGCTTGGCGACCTGGGCCGCACTGGCGCGGCGGATCGCGGCCGGCGCCGATGCGCTATGGGCACGGCCCGACCGATAGGGCGTCGCGGCCGGAATGCCGATGACCGCGACGGCGCGATGCGGCACGGCCTCCGGCGCCGAACTCTCGCAATCGAGGAAACGCGGGTCGGCGGCGCGACCGGGAATTGGATCGGGAGACATCGCCTAAGCCTGCATCGCGGGAGATCCCGACCAGCCTGCCCCGCCGGCGAAGCCCCACGCAAGCAAAAGCCGGCCGCGACGATCGCGGCCGGCTTTGGTTCTATCGGCGGCGGAACCCTGGGCTCCGCCTGCGTCCGCTCAGTTCTTGGCGATGAAGCACTGCCCGCCGGCAGCCTGCAGCGCCGAGCACATCGAGCTCGCATCCTCGCGGGAGTACGGGCCGACGCGCAGGCGGTAGACCGTCTTGCCACCGGCGAGCTCGGTCTTGCGCACGATCGGGCTCTGGCCGTTGAGCTGGCCGGGATATTTGCGCTGCAGCGCCGCGAAGGTGGCGCGCGCTTCGGCCTCGCTGCCCGGCGCGCCGAGCTGCACGGCGAAGCCGCCATTGGGATCGGCCCGCGGCGCGGTGGCCGCCGGCTCGGCCT
>NZ_LNCQ01000021.1:0-2369 GCF_002831785.1 Allobosea sp. FBZP-16
GGTCGGCAGGACCGCTTCGGCGGCGGTCTCGATGCGTTCGGCTTCGGCTGCGGTCGTCGTCGAGGCGGCAGCCTCTGCGGGGGCCGTTTCCGTGGCCGGGGTGGCGGCCAGCTCGATGGTCGGCGGCGTCCGGCCGGAGCGATTGCGGCGCTTGCCGGTCTGGCTCTGGTCGCTGCTCGGTCCCGCCGCCATCTCGTCCTTGTCCGCCTTGTCGTCCGCCGCTGCCGGCTCCTTAACATCGCCGGTCAGCAAAGTGCGAGCGGGAAGCTGATCGAGTGCGGCGAAGAGCGCGGCTTCCTCGGGATGCTCGGCGACGAGCACGGTGTCGGACCCAGCCGAGATCAGCGGTGCGGCGATCGCGACCGAGAGCGCGAGCTGCGGCAGGGCCTGCGCCTGCTCGGTTAGCCCGGCCTTGCCGGCGAGGTCGAAAAAGATCTCGGCGCTGCGCGCTGAATAATGCAGGGCGGCATCGGCCGAGCCATCGCGCAACGCATCGGCGGCCGGAGCGGGCAGGGCGTCGACGGCCTTGGCTTCATAGGCGGTCCAGATCGTGACCTCGTGGCCGGCGTCGCCCAGTTGCTGCGGCAGGTCTTCGTGCCGGTCGCGGCCGGCGACGAGGAGCAGCTTCTGGCCCTTCGGCAACTGTTCCAGAATCAGCGCCAGCAGCTCGGCGCGCCCGCCCCTGGCGCTGTGGGCGGTGAAGCCGAGTTTGCCGGCAGCGTCCGCAGTGCGCGTGCCGACACAGAACGCAGGCAGGACGCCGCGCCAGCTTTTCGGCAGGCCCTCCAGCGCCGGCACGGCATTGGCGCTGGTCAGCACCAGCGCGTCGAATGGTCCCTTGGGCGGCTTCTCGCCTGTTGGCAGGACCTGAAACAGCGGCGCGACCACCGGGTCCTTGCCACGCTCGCGCAAGCTCTGAGCGCTGCGCTCGGCATCCTCAAGCGGTCTGAACACCAAAACGCGCATATCGTCTCCTCGGGCGGGCTCAGGCCGGATCGAAGCTGCCGGGCTGGATACGGATGCGAGATCCGCGCCCGATCCTCGCTCCCTGCGCGGCCTCCGTGACGGAACCAAGGCATTCGCCGACAAGGATGGCATAACCGGCGATCGGTATGTCCGTCATCTGGTGCGAGCTCTCCGGTTCTGTGCGGATGGGCCGACGCTGGGCATTGGCCTTCTCCTTCATGCAGCACTATACGGAGGAAATCCCCGCGCGAAACCGCGCACCTCGGCGGCAGCCCGGCGACCAGTGCCGATGCCCGCCCAACACCATGACGAGCATGCGAGTTCTGGGCATAGAGACGACCTGCGACGAGACGGCCGCCGCGATCGTCTGCGTCGAACGCTCCGGCGAGGCCAAGATCCTGTCGAACGAGGTTCTCAGCCAGATCGCGGCCCATGCCGCCTATGGCGGCGTCGTGCCGGAGATCGCGGCGCGTGCCCATGTCGAGGCGATCGACCGGATCGTGGCGCGTGCCTTCGAGAGCGCCGGCATGAAGCCGGCCGAGATCGACGGCGTCGCGGCGGCAGCGGGGCCGGGGCTGGTCGGCGGCGTCATGGTCGGCCTTACCACCGCCAAGGCGATCGCACTGGTGACGGGCAAGCCCTTCATCGCGATCAACCATCTCGAAGGTCATGCGCTGACGGCGCGGCTGACCGACGATCTCGCCTTCCCCTATCTGCTGCTGCTGGTCTCCGGCGGGCATACGCAATTGCTCGCGGTGCGCGGTGTCGGCAATTATCTCCGGCTGGGCACGACCATCGACGATGCGGTCGGCGAAGCCTTCGACAAGATCGCCAAGATGCTCGGCCTGCCCTATCCGGGGGGACCTTCGGTCGAGCGCGAGGCACGCAGCGGCGATCCCGAGCGCTTCGAGTTCCCGCGGCCGATGAGCGGTCGGCCCAATCCGGATTTCTCGCTGTCCGGCCTGAAGACGGCGGTACGGCTGGTCGCCGAGCGGATCGCGCCGCTCTCCGATCGTGATGTCGCCGATCTCTGCGCCTCCTTCCAGGCTGCGGTGGTCGACGTGCTGGTAGATCGCACGCGGGCGGGCCTGCGCGCCTGCCGCGAGGCCGGGATCAAGCCGTCTTCGCTGGTCGTTGCCGGTGGCGTCGCCGCCAACCAGCAGATCCGCAATGGCCTGGTGCGGCTTGCGACCGAGGCCGGGCTGCCGATGGTCGCCCCGCCGGTCGCACTCTGCGGCGACAATGGCGCGATGATCGCCTGGGCCGGGCTGGAGCGCCTGCGGCTCGGCCTCGTCGACGACATGGGCGCGGTGGCACGCCCGCGTTGGCCGCTCGAAGAACTCAGGGCGCAGGCGTGAGTGCAAAAAGCCGCTACCGGACGATAGGCGTCGCCGGCGCCGGCG
>NZ_LNCQ01000013.1:0-62180 GCF_002831785.1 Allobosea sp. FBZP-16
TGCGCCAGCTCGCCGAAGCCGCCTTCGCCCAGAGCAAGGCCGCTGCGCCCCAGCCCCGCAAGGCCGCGAACGGACGCGCCAGCGATGCGGGATGGGAGGAGTTCTGAGGGGCTTAAGCCGAGCGCAGGCTCGGTGTGGCGGCCGAAAGCATGGTCTTGGCCATCAGATCGTAGAGCTCGGTCCAGGCTGCCCGGGTCTGGGGTGTAAAGTCGGGCCCGAGTGAGGTCTCTAGGGTCCAAAGCAGCGCTCTGCCGACGGCGTCATAATGCTCGGGCTGAACGCCGTAGCCTTGATGACGCTCGCCGAGACGGTTGAGCAGGACCTTGAGACCGCCGGGATCGTTCAGCGTGGCGAGCGCGACCATCAGCGTCTCCATCAGCTTGGCCGCCTGGGTCTCGATATCGGTCTTGAAGAGGGCACGTGCGCCGGGCGTCGTGGTGAACAGCCGCTCATAGAACAGGCACGCTGTCTCGATCTTGCGCCGATGCAGCTGCGCAAAGCTCGACCGGACCAGCGCGATATCTTGCGGCGTCACGACTCGTCCCTTTTCAGCGCGGCGGCATGAGGGATCGTCGCAGGAAGTGTCCGCCAAGATGCGCGAAAATGCAACCTGGAGTTAACGAATCGCTACGCTGCAGTCGCAGCGTCGCTACGAGGTCGATAGGCCGGCCGACCTGGTCAGGCCGAGCCGCTCGCGGGCGAACCAGCGGGCCAGCATCAACGCTGCGACAATCGCGAGGCCGGTCGCGAGCCCGATCCAGATGCCGACGCCGGCGAGCGGTGTCAGGAAGCCGAGCGCCGCCGAGAGCGGCAGGCCGATGCCCCAATAGCCGAGGCCCGCGAACAGCATCGGCACGCGCGTGTCGCGCAAGCCGCGCAGGATCGAGACCCCGACCACCTGGATGCCGTCGACGATCTGGAAGATCGCCGCATAGAACAGGAACACCATAGCGAGCTCTGCCACTTCGGCGGCGCGCGGCTTGCCGGCGTCGAGGAACGGAACGACGAGCCATTGCGGGATCAGCAACATCAGCAGGGCGGTGAAGCACATGAAGGCGGTCGCGAGCGCGAGCGCCGTCGCGCCGGCCCGGGCGATGCCCTCTCCATCGCCGGCGCCGAAGGCGCGCCCCACTCTGACGGTTCCGGCCTGGCCGATGCCCATCGGCACCATGAAGCAGAGCGAGGCGATCTGGATCGCGATCGCATGGGCGGCGAGCGAGGTCGGGCCGAGCAGGCCCATCAGGAAGGCGGCGCCGTTGAAGATCCAGACCTCGAAGCCGACGGTGGTGCCGATCGGCAGGCCCATCCGCCAGAAGGCGCGATAGCGGCTCCAGTCCGCCCGCCAGAACCGGCCGAACAGATGATAGCGCCGGAAGCGTCGGTCGAGCGAGACCACCAGCGCGAGGCCGGCGAACATCAGGGTCGAGGCCAGCGCCGTGGCCATGCCGGAGCCGGGCAGGCCGAGCGCCGGGAAGCCGAGCCGCCCGAACATCAGCACCCAGTTGGCGAAGGCGTTGAAGCCGACCGCAAAGAGCACGGTCACGAAGACCCAGAACGGCCGCTGCAGCGCTGCGAGGAAACCGCGCAAGGTGAGATAGAGGTAGAAGGGCAGGAGCCCCCACTGCAGCGTGTGCAGGTAGGAAGCGGCAGCTTTCGCCAGCGCCGGATTCTGGCCCATCGCCGTCAGGATCGCCTCGGCTTGCCAGAGGCAGAGCCACATCGGGCCGGCCATCGTCGCCGCTACCCAGAAGCCCTGTCGCACCGTGCGGCGCACGTCGCGGACCGAATGCCGATTCCGCCCGAGCTCGATCGCGACCATCGGTGCGACGGCGGCCATCACACCGATGCCGAAGATCAGGAAGGCCATGTAGAGATTGGAGGCGAGCGCGCCGGCAGCCAGCGAGTCGGGGCCCAGATGGCCCATCATGATCACGTCGGTCGCCGTCATCGCCGTCTGGGCGACATTGGTCAGCACCATCGGCCAGCTCAGCGCCAGCATGGCTTTGACCTCGGTGAGCCAGGGGCTCCCCGAGCGATAGGGCAGGGCGATCTGCGACATGATGACTGCCTTTTATCTGGGCAGATTGCTCCTTCAAAGTCCTCGCCGCGCCGGGGCGGGCCGCGCCCTGCGCGTGGCGCGCTGCCGGCACGCGTCGTGTCACCCAATCTGCCTCTTGCGCGCGGGCGCCCGTTCCGGCCTGCTGGGTCCAGACCAGAGCGCCTATGGAGAGCCGACGCGATGAGCACCAATCTGCGGATCGATGGGGAGCGCCTGCTCTCGCGGCTTGCAGCCCTGTCGAGGATCGGGGCGACGCCGGAAGGCGGCTGCCGGCGCCTTGCGTTAACGGATGAAGACAAGCAGGGGCGGGATTGGCTGGTCGGCGAACTGAAGGCGCTCGGCCTCAATGTGCGCGTCGATGCGATCGGCAACATCGTCGGCATCCTCAAGGGGCAGGAAGACGGGCCGGCGGTGATCATGGGCTCGCATATCGATACGGTCGGCACCGGCGGGCGCTTCGACGGCGCGCTCGGCGTGATCGGCGGCGTCGAGGTGCTGGCGGCCTTGCGCGATGCCGGCGTGACGCCGAAGCGCGACATGGCCGTGATCGCCTTCACCAATGAGGAGGGCGCTCGCTTCCATCCCGACATGCTCGGCTCCTATGTCTGGGCCGGCGGGATGAGCGTCGAGGCTGCCCATGCCGAGAAGGACTCCGACGGCGCCGGGCTCGGCAGCGAGTTGAAGCGCATCGGCTATCACGGTGCCGAGCAGCCCGGCTTCCTGCCGGCGCATGCCTATCTCGAACTGCATATCGAGCAGGGGCCGGTGCTCGAGAGCGAGGGCGGCGGCCTCGGCGCCGTCACCGGCATCCAGGCGATCTGCTGGCTCGAACTGACGCTTACTGGCCGGCCGAGCCATGCCGGCACCACGCCGATGCGCTACCGCAAGGATCCCGGCCTCGCCGCTGCCCGCATCAACATCTTCGCCAACGAACTGACCAAGACGATTCCAGGCCAGCTCGCCAATTCGGGCGTGATCCGCACCTGGCCCGGCAACGTCAACGTCGTGCCCGAGACCGTCGTGATGACGCTCGATTTGCGCAATCCGCTCGATGCGCCGCTGGCAGAGGCCGAGGCCGCCGTCCGCAAGTTCTGCGCCGAATTGTCGGCGCGCGACGATATTTCGATCAGCTTCCGCGATCTCGCCCGTTTCCCGGCGACGCCTTTCGCGGAAGAACTGATTGCCAGCGTCGAGGCGAGCGCCGCCGAATTCGGCCTGCCGATCCGCCGGATGATCTCGGGTGCCGGTCATGATGCGCAGATGATGTCGCGCCTTTGCCCGACGGCGATGGTCTTCATCCCGTCGATCGGCGGGCTCTCGCACAATCCGGCCGAGCTCAGCGCCGACGACGACATGGTCGCCGGCGCCAATGTCCTGCTCAGCGCCGCCTGGCGCGCCGCCAACGCCTGACGGGGTTCGATCAATGACCACCATCGCCTCCCTCTCTGCCGCCGAACTCGGCGATCTCTACGCCGCGCGCGAACTCTCGCCGGTCGAGGTCGCCAGGGACGCGCTCGCCCGCATCGAGCGCTTCGAACCGGAGGTGAACGCCTTCGTCGTCCGCGACGAGCCGGTGACGCTCGCCATGGCGCAGGCCGCCGAGGCGCGCTGGCTGAAGGGTGAGGCGTTCGGCCCGCTCGACGGCGTGCCGGTGACGATCAAGGACAATCTCGGCGTTGCCGGCTGGCCGATGCGGCGCGGCTCGGCGCTCGCCTCCGATGCGCCGTTCCAGCAGGACGCGCCGGCGACGGCGCGGCTGCGCGAAGCCGGCTGCGTCTTCCTCGGCAAGACCACCATGCCGGAATATGGCTGGAAGGGCGTCGGCGATTCGCCTTTCTCCGGCATCACCCGCAATCCCTGGGATGTCTCGACCGGTCCGGGAGGCTCCTCATCGGGTGCAGCCGTGGCCGCAGCGCTCAATCTCGGCTGCATCCATCTCGGCACCGACGGCGCCGGCTCGGTGCGCATCCCTGCCGCCTTTTGTGGCGTCTTCGGTCTCAAGCCGACCTATGGCCGCGTGCCGGCCTGGCCCGCCTCGGTCATGGGCTTCCTCGCCCATCTCGGGCCGCTGACCCGCACCGTGCGCGACTCGGCCCTTGCGATGAACGCGATCGGCCAGCCCGATGCGCGCGACATGACCGCTTTCAAACATCCCCCGCCCGATTTCACGGCCGGGCTCGATCGCGGCGTGCGCGGCCTGCGCATCGCCTGGTCACCACGGCTTGGCGGCGATGCGCTGGTCGACCCCGAGGTCGCGGCTCTGACGCATGCGGCGGCGCTGACCTTCCGCGAACTGGGGGCGACCGTCGAGGAGGTCGATCCCGGCTTCGACGATCCGATCGAAACGCTGATGACGCTTTGGTCGGCCGGCGCCGCGCTGGCCCTGCGCAGCGCCGATGCGGCGGGGCGCGCGCAGATGGATCCCGGCCTCGTAGCCGTCGCCGAGATGGGCGAGCGGATTGAAGGCGCTGCTTACGTCGATGCCCTGCTCTATCAGCGCAATGCGCTTGCCTATCAGATGGCGCAGTTCCATGAGCGCTTCGATCTCCTGCTGACGCCGACGCTGCCGCTGCCGGCCTTCGCAGTCGGCAGGAACACGCCCGAGCATGGCGGCTATGGCGAGGACTGGACGCGCTGGACGCCGCTGACCTACCCCTTCAACATCACCCAGCAGCCGGCCGCCGCAGTGCCCTGTGGGCTGACCTCGGCCGGATTGCCGGCGAGTCTGCAGATCGTGGGGGCATTCGGCAATGATGCGCTCGTCATGCAGGCGGCAGCATCGTTTGAATCCGCGCGTCCGTTCGCGCGCGTCGATGCGCCGATCAAATCGATTTAAGCGGATCGGCGCAATTTTCTGCGCCTGTCCCCAGGCTTTGCGTGTCGTTTGCTTGCAAACGATGTCGTGAGCCGCAAACCGGTTCCGTCTGGCACGAACCGTGCAGGGCCAATTCTTGTCGTAGCGACCCGTCAAGCGTGTTGTCAGGTGCAGATTTTTCTGCCCACACTCTAGGCAAGGTCGCCCGATCAGAGGCCGCCGCCGCTTCAGGGGAGAGTACAAGATGGACCGCAGGAATTTTCTGAAGACCGCCGCCGGCACCGGCGTTCTGGCAGCAACCGGCGGCCTCGCCATGCCAGCGCTCTCGCAAGGCGCGGCGGCCAAGACGCTGCGCTTCGTGCCGCAGGCCAACCTCGCCAATTTCGACCCGATCTGGGGGACGCAATACGTCGTCCGCAATGCCGCAGCCCTGGTCTGGGACACGCTCTACGGCATCGATTCGAAGTTCCAGCCGCAGCGCCAGATGGTCGAGGGCGAGGAGGTCTCCTCCGACGGCCTGACCTGGACCTTCAAGCTGCGTTCCGGCCTCAAATTCCATGACGGCACGCCGGTGCTCGCCAAGGACGTGGTGCAGAGCCTGAAGCGCTGGCAGGCCCGCGACCCGATGGGCCTGATGATCAAGGCGATCGAGAACGAGCTCGCCGCCGTCGACGACCGAACCTGGACCTGGAAGCTCAAGCAGCCCTTCCCGAAGATGCTGCTGGCGCTCGCCAAGAACAACGCGCCGTGCTCCTTCATCATGCCCGAGCGCATTGCCAAGACCGATCCGTTCACGCAGATCACCGAGTATGTCGGCTCCGGGCCGATGAAGTTCGCCCGCAGTGAATGGGTGCCGGGCGCCAAGGCGGTCTTCGAGAAGTTCGCCGACTATGTGCCGCGCTCCGAGAAGGCCGATTGGCTCGCCGGCGGCAAGAACATGCTGGTCGACCGGATCGAGTGGGTGATCATCCCCGATGCCGCGACCGCGGCAGCCGCGCTGCAGAGCGGCGAGGTCGACTGGTGGGAGACCCCGCTCTCCGACCTCGTGCCGGTGCTCAAGGCTCACAAGGACATCAGCGTCGATATCGGCGATCCGCTCGGCAATATCGGCGCCTTCCGCATGAACCACCTGCATCCGCCCTTCAACAATCTGAAGGTGCGCCAGGCGGTGCTGACGGCGATGAACCAGGAAGACTTCATGCGCTCGATCGTCGGCGACGACGACAAGCTCTGGAAGCCGCTGCCCGGCTTCTTCACGCCGGGCACCCCGCTTTATACCGAGGCGGGCGGCGACATGTTGAAGATGAAGAACGTCGCGGCCGCCAAGAAGCTCATCGCCGAGTCCGGCTACAATGGCGAGCCGGTGATCTGCGTCGTGGCGCAGGACATGTCGGCGACCAAGGCGATGGGCGACGTCACGGCCGAGCTGCTCAAGAGCATCGGCCTGAAGGTCGATTTCGTCGCCACCGACTGGGGCACGGTCGGCGCACGGCGCGCCCAGAAGACCCCGCCGAGCCAGGGCGGCTGGAGCATGTTCCACACCTGGCATGCCGGCGCCGACTGCATCAACCCGTCCTCCTACACGGCGATCCGGGCGAATGGCGACAAGGCTTGGTTCGGCTGGCCGGACGTGCCGGCGGTCGAGACCGAGGTCACCAATTGGTTCAACGCCAAGGATCAGGCCGAGGAGAAGGCGGCGATGGACCGCCTCAACAAGGCCGCCGTCGAGAACGTCGTCTATGCGCCGACCGGCTTCTATCTCGGCTACCAGGCCTGGCGGAAGAACGTCACCGGCGTGACCAGCGGCCCGCTGCCCTTCTTCTGGGGCGTATCGAAGGCCTGAGACCGAGCAAGCCTGCGGCCCGGCTGATCCCGGGCGGCAGGCTCCAATCAAGCCGCCGGATGTGTCGGGGTTGCCATTCCGACAACTCCGGCGCCAGCAGCGGCAACTCAGGGGTTCGATGCTCGCTTTCATCGTCAGACGCATTATCTCGACGATCCCCGTCATGGCTTTCGTGGCGCTGTTCGTCTTCTCGCTTCTCTACATCGCGCCGGGCGATCCGGCGGCCGTGATCGCCGGCGACCAGGCCTCACCCGCAGACGTCGAGCGCATCCGTGCCAGCCTGGGCCTCGACCGGCCCTATCTGGTCCGCTTCGGCGAATGGTTCTTCCGGGTGCTGCAGGGCGATCTCGGCACCTCGATCTTTACCTCGCTGCCGGTGACGCAGCTGATCGCCCAGCGCATCGAGCCGACCTTGTCGCTTATGGTGCTGACGCTGATCCTGGCGGTTTCGATCGCCGTGCCGCTTGGCGTCATTGCCGCCTGGAAGGCCGGCACCTGGGTCGACCGCGCCGTGGTCGGCTTTGCGGTCTTCGGCTTCTCCGTGCCGGTCTTCGTGATCGGCTACCTGCTCGCCTATGTCTTCGCACTCAAGCTCGACTGGGTGCCGGTGCAGGGCTACACGCCGATCTCGCAGGGTATCTGGCCTTGGTTCAAGAACCTGATCCTGCCCTCGATCACGCTGGGCACGGTGTATATTGCGCTGATCGCGCGCATCACCCGCGCGACCATGCTCGAGGTGCTGCAGCAGGACTATGTCCGCACCGCTCAGGCCAAGGGCGTCGGCAACCGTGACGTGCTCTTCCTGCATTCGCTGAAGAACGCGGCGGTGCCGGTCGTCACCATCATCGGCATCGGCGTCGCGCTGCTGATCGGCGGCGCCGTCGTCACCGAGAGCGTCTTCGCCATTCCGGGCCTCGGCCGGCTGACGCTCGATGCGATCCTGCGGCGCGACTATCCGGTCATCCAGGGCGTCGTGCTGATCTTCTCGTTCGTCTACGTGCTGGTGAACCTGGCCGTCGACCTGATCTACACCCTCGTCGATCCGAGGATACGCTATTGACCGCTCCAGCTGCCCCACTGCCTCTGGCGGATGAAATCGGCGCGGGCGTCAAGCCGCCCAAGCGCTCTTATCTGCGCAAGCACCCTTCGGTCGCGATCGGCGGCTTCCTGCTGCTGGCGATGATCTTCATCGCCGTCTTCGCGCCACTGCTCTTTACGGTCGATCCGACGGCGATCTCGACGGCGCGGCGTACGCGCGTGCCGTCCGAGCTCTACTGGTTCGGCACCGACATGCTCGGGCGCGACATCTATTCGCGCGTCGTCTACGGCGCCCGCGTCTCGCTGATCGTCGGCTTCTCGGTCGCGATCCTGGCCTCGATCGCCGGTCTGGCGATCGGGCTGTTCTCCGGCTTCGTGCGCTGGGCCGACGGCATCGTCATGCGCGTCATCGACGGCATGATGTCGATCCCGCCGATCCTGCTCGCCATCGCTCTGATGGCGCTGACGCGCGGTTCGGTGGGCAACGTCATCCTCGCCATCACCATCGCCGAGATTCCACGCGTCGCCCGTCTTGTTCGAAGCGTCGTGCTCTCCCTGCGCGAACAGCCCTATGTCGAGGCGGCGATTTCGAACGGCGCACGCGTGCCGCGCATCATCGTCAAGCACATCCTGCCCAACACGATCGCGCCGATGACGGTGCAGGCAACGTATATCTGCGCCAGCGCCATGATCATCGAGGCGATCCTGTCCTTCATCGGCGCGGGCGTGCCGCCGGCGACCCCGTCCTGGGGCAACATCATGGCCGAGGGCAGGGCGCTGTGGCAGGTCAGGCCGCACATCGTCTTCTTCCCGGCGCTGTTCCTCTCGATCACCGTGCTGGCCGTCAATCTGCTTGGCGACGGATTGCGCGACTCGCTCGACCCGCGCCTGGCCAAGAGCATCTGAAGGCGGTTCGACGTCATGTCCTGCGCTGTCGTCGGGCCTCGTCGAAGCCCGACCCGCTTAGCGAATTGGCCCGCCTATGGGCCCATTCATTTTCCTGGCGATGCCGTCGCTCTCGGTGATGGCATCGTCGAGCGCGCGTCAGGCGCGCAGGTCCAGGACGACTTCCCCGGACACCGCGTCGGTGACGCCGAGGCCATTGCCGAGGTCCTCGAGCGTGTCGCGGAAGCTGCCCAGCGTCGCGATCATCTGGTCGCGGGCGCCCTTCAAGGCGGCGAGGTCCTCCCATTCGCCGATCAGGCAATAGGCGTGGTCGCCGGTCTTGATGATGTGGCCTCGCGCAAGGCCGGGCCAATTGGCTTTGCCCTGGCGGTGGGCGTCGAGGAATTCGGCCTCACGCCCGGGCTTGATGCGGAAGCGGACGACATTGAACGTGGCCATGACTTTGATCCGCAGCTCGATGCTGCCCCGGCAGCCGCGGCCGGCGCTTCCGGACCGAGCCCAGAGGGAACGCTCGACGCTATTGCCGTAACGGCAACTGCGCAATGGCGCACACGGATAGCGGCGTCCGCCTCGCGCAGCATCCTCGAGCAACGACCAAGCACAGCAGGAGCCTTCCGATGCCTCGTATCCTGACCGTCGGCGCAGCCCAGCTCGGGCCGATCCAGCGCGAGGAGAGCCGCAGCTCTGCCGTCGCCCGCATGATCGAGCTGATGCGCCAGGGGAAGGCGAATGGCTGCGACCTCGTCGTCTATCCCGAGGCGGCGCTGACCGCCTTCTTCCCGCATTGGTGGATCGAGGACGAGGCCGAGATCGACTCCTATTTCGAGAGCGCCATGCCATCGAACGAGACGGCACCGCTCTTCGCCGAAGCTGAGCGGCTCGGCATCGGCTTCCATCTCGGCTATCCGGAACTGGCTTTCGAGGACGGCCGCAAGCGCCGCTTCAACACCGCGATCATCGTCGACAAATCGGGCCGGATCGTCGGCAAATACCGCAAGATCCATCTGCCGGGGCACCCCGAGCATCGGCCGGATGCCGTCTTCCAGAATCTCGAGAAGCGCTATTTCGAGACCGGCAATCTCGGCTGGCCGGTCTGGGAAACAATGGGCGGCCGGCTCGGCATGATGATCTGCAACGACCGGCGCTGGCCCGAGAGCTATCGCGTCATGGGGCTGCAGGGCGTCGAGATGATCGTGCTCGGCTACAACACGCCCAAGCACAACCCGCCGGCGCCCGATCACGACCGGCTCGGCAATTTCCACAATCAGCTGGTGATGCAGGCCGGCGCCTATCAGAACGCGACCTGGGTGGTCGGCGTCGCCAAGGCGGGATTGGAGGCCGGCGTCGACCAGATCGGCGGCTCCTGCATCATCGCCCCGACAGGCGAGGTGGTGGCGCAGGCGGTGACCGAGGATGACGAACTCGTCGTTGCCCGCTGCGATCTCGACCTCGGCAACAGCTACAAGAACTCGACGTTCAATTTCGCCAAGCATCGCGAGCCGCAAACCTACGGCATGATCGTCGAGCGCAAGGGCGCGGTGATCGCTTAAATTTACCGTCATTCAGAAGGGCGATACGGCCAGTTTCGCCTGAACGCGAAGCGTCCGTCCGCCTGGTTTCCCCAAGGAGCAGTCATGACTCACGATCTCATCCTCAAGGGCGGACGGGTGATCGACCCGTCGCAGAAGCATGACGGCGTCCTCGACGTCGCCTTCACCGGCGGGAAGGTCTCGGGTTTTGGCAAGGACCTGAAGGGAGCCAAGGAAGTCCGCGACGTTTCGGGCTACATCGTCACGCCGGGCCTGATCGACCTGCACACCCATGTCTACTGGGGCGGCACTTCGCTCGGCATCGACGCCGACGAGTTCTGCCGCGCCTCCGGCGTCACCACCTCGGTCGATACCGGCTCGGCCGGACCCGGCAACTGGCCGGGCTTCCGCAAGCATGTGATCGAGAAGAGCCAGGCGCGCATCCTCGCTTATCTCCACGTCTCGCATGCCGGCATCTATGGCTTCGACCACCGCGTCATGGTCGGCGAGAGCGGCGATCTTCGCCTGATGAATCCGATCGATTGCGTCGAGGTCGCCGACAAGAATCGCGACCTGATCGTCGGCATCAAGGTCCGCGTCGGCCTGCACGCCTCCGGCACGTCCGGCACGGTGCCGCTCAACATCGCGCTGCAGGTCGCCAACGAGGTCGGCATGCCGCTGATGTGCCATATCGACCATCCGCCGCCGTCCTATGAGGAGGTGCTCGCCATGCTGCGCCCCGGCGACGTGCTGACCCACGCCTTCCGCCCCTTCCCGAATGCGCCTGCGACGGCTCAGGGCACGGTGAAGCCCGAGGTGGTCGCCGCCCGCAAGCGCGGCGTCATCTTCGACATCGGCCACGGCAAGGGCTCGTTCTCGTTCAAGACGACGCGCGCCATGCTCGCCAACGGCTTCGAGCCGGACGTGATCTCCTCGGACGTGCACAAGCTCTGCATCGACGGCCCGGCCTATGACCAGGTCACGACCATGTCGAAGTTCCTGTGCATGGGCATGAGCCTGAACAATGTGATCGCCGCCTCCACCGTGAATGCGGCGATGGCGCTGAAGCGGACGGAATACGGCTCGCTCAAGGTCGGCTCGCTCGGCGACGCGACCGTGCTCACCGTCAAGGAAGGCAAGTTCGACTATGTCGACGTCGTCGGCGAGCACCTGATCGGCGATCGCAAGATCGTCTCTGAGGGCGTGGTGCTGAAGGGCGCCTGGTGGCATCCCAAGCGCAGCAACAAGTTCAGGAAGGTCGAGGCGGCCTAGCGGTTCTGTAAACCGCATACCCAAACGCAAGTCATCCCGGACAAGCCACGACGTGGCGCAGATCCGGGATCCATTCCGGAGCCTTTCCGATAAGGCTTCAGGCATGGGTCCCGGGTCTCCCGCGGTCGCCCGGGACGACGCGGTTGGGATGCTGCGCGAAAGTCATGCCCGAGAAGAGCTCACCCTCCTGGCGCCCCATGGCAGCCGCCGACCTGCCGGCCATCATGGCGGTCGCGGGACAGGTGCATCCGGACTATCCGGAAGGCGAGGCCGTCTTCGCCGAGCGGCTCGCGCTCCATCCGGCCGGCTGCCTCGTGCTGGCGGGCGGCGAAACGCTCGGCGGCTATGTGCTGAGCCATCCCTGGCGGCTCGGCCAGGTGCCGGCGCTCGACAGCCTGCTCGGCGCTTTGCCGGGCGATGCCGATGCCTATTACATCCATGACCTCGCTTTGCTGCCGGGCGCACGGGGCGGTGGCGCCGCCTCGGCATGCGTCGATCGGCTGGCAGCGCATGCCCGCGCTTCAGGCTTTGTCCGCATGGCCCTGGTCGCGGTCGGCAACTCGGCCGGCTTCTGGCGTCGCCAGGGCTTTCGCGAGGCGCATGACGAAGCCCTTGCCCGCAAGCTTGCGAGCTATGACGATGCGGCCCGCTATCTGGTCCGCGATTTGAAAGACGATGGGAGAAACGCATGAGTGCCGATGACAAGCTCAGGGAATTGGGCCTGACCCTGCCCGACGTCCCGACTCCGGTCGCGACCTATGTCAGCTTCAAGCGCGTCGGCGACTTCATCTATCTCTCCGGGCAGGGCCCCAAGCGCGCCGACGGCACCTATCCGACCGGCAAGGTCGGCGCCGACGTCTCGATCGAGGACGCCTATGAGCACGCCAAGCAGACCGGCCTCGGCCTGCTCGCGGCGATGAAGAAGGCCGCTGGCTCGCTCGACAAGATCGAGGTGGTGAAGCTGCTCGGCATGGTCAACGCCGCGCCCGATTTCGCCCAGCATCCCAAGGTCATCAATGGCTGTTCGGACCTGTTCGTCGCCGTGCTCGGCGAGAACGGCCGCCATGCCCGCTCCGCCGTCGGCATGGGCTCGCTGCCGAACAACATGACCGTCGAGATCGAAGTCATCGTCCGGGTGCTGCCGTGACCGCGCTCGCAGACGAGATCGCCCGCGTCTACGGCACGCCGGCGGTCGTCATCGACCTCGACAAGGTCGAGGCCAATATCGCCCGGCTCCAGGCCGCCTGCGACGCTGCCGGCGTCGCCAACCGCCCGCATATCAAGACGCATAAGTCGCCTGAGCTGGCCCGGCTCCAGGTCGCCGCCGGCGCGCGCGGCATCACCTGCCAGAAGCTCGGCGAGGCCGAGGTCATGGCCGATGGCGGCATCGACGACATCCTAATCAGCTACAACATTCTGGGTGAGGAAAAGCTGGGGCGTCTCGGTGCCTTGCAACGCCGCGTCCGCATGATCGTCGCGGCCGACAATCCCGTCACCATCGCCGGCCTGCCGAAGGCCGCAGAGATCGCCGGGCGCAATCTCGAGGTCGTGGTCGAGTGCGATACCGGCCGCAAGCGCGCCGGCGTCGAGACGCCGGGCGAGGCGGTCGAACTCGCCAGGCAGATCGCGGCCTCGAAGGGCCTGACCTTCGCCGGCTTCCTGATGTATCCGCCCGAGACGGGCTGGCCGGCGACGCAGGATTTCCTCGACACCGCCAATGCCGGCCTGCGCGAGGCGGGACTGGAGGCAGGCATCGTCTCGACCGGAGGCTCACCCAATATCCCGAATATCGGCAAGCTGAAGGGCTCGACCGAGCATCGCTCGGGCACCTCGATCTTCAACGATCGCATGCAGATCGCGGCGGGGGTGGCGGCGCTTGAGGACTGCGCGCTGACCGTCTACGCGACCGTGGTCAGCCGGGCCGGGCCGGAGCGCGGCATCCTCGATTCCGGCTCGAAGACGCTGACCAGCGACAAGGGCGGGCTCGACGGCCACGGCTACATCCTCGAATACCCGCTGGCCAGGATCGCCCAATTCGCCGAGGAGCACGGCTTCCTCGACCTGTCCGGCAGCAATGAGCGGCCCAATGTCGGCGAAGTCGTGCGGGTGGTGCCGAACCATGTCTGCGTCGTCGTCAACATGGTGGACCGGCTGGTGACAGTGCGCGGCGACAAGCTCATCGGCGAACTGCCGGTAGCGGCGAGGGGGAAGCTGACCTGAGGACTAAGAGGCGAGACGGCTCTGAAGGGCGCGGGGAACCCTTCTCCCGCGTGGGAGAAGCGCAGGGATGAGGGCCTGCTCTATCCGGAGAGGTCGCAGCGGCGCCGTTGCGTTTGAGTAATCAGCGGCGGGCCCTCACCCCTACCCCTCTCCCATCCGGGAGAGGGGATCCCGCGCCTCACGTTTGCGACGCGATCCTTGCTACCCCTTCCCGCGCTCCTCCAGGAAGGCCACCAGGTCTCGCCGCACCAGCTCGATATGGTCGACGAGGAGGCGGCACGCCTCCTTCATCGCTCCGGCACGGCTGAGTCGGATCAGCTCGTTGTGCTCGGTCCGCGCCCGCTCGATCGATGAACTGTGCTGCAATTGCAGCCGCGTATAGCGATCGCTGGTCTGCAATAGCCCCGCGACGATCGCGAGCGTGCGCGGCTGCGTCGCGCGGGCATAGAGCGCCATGTGGAAATCGGCGTTGAGCAGCCCCCAGCGGCTGATGTCGCGCGCCGTCATCGCCTCCTCGAAGGCGGCTTCCATTCCGGCTACGGCGGCGAAGTCTTCAGCCGTCAGCACCGGCACCGAGCTCGCCAGCAGCCGCGGCTCCAGGAGCTTTCGCAGCTCGAAGACGTCGTTGATCTCGTCCAGCGACAGCCCCGAGACAATTGCGCCCTTGTGCGGGACGATCCTGACGAAACCCTCCGCCTCGAGCTGGAACAGCGCCTCGCGCACGGGGATGCGGCTGACCTCATAGGCCTGCGCCAGCGCGTCCTGCCGCAATTGCGAGCCGGCCGGATAGCTGCCGGCGAGGATCTCCTGTCGCAGGCGATCGACGATCGCCGAGGCAAGGGTGCGGTGTTTCAGGGGAGGTGACATCGACTGCACCGTAGTGGATCGCCGCACGAAAAACCATTGACACGTAGATTTTATACAATCTACAAAGTGGCAAGGGGAAGGCAAGTATGAACAACGAAGCTGTCGCGGCGAACCGCCGCTCCATGGCCGTGCCGGAGGCGATCGTCGCCGTGTCCGGAGGCCTGCTCCGGGTCGAGCATCGCGCTATCCAGGCGCTGATGTTCCTGCTCTCGGCGCTGATCCTGCTCAACGTCGTCACGCGCTACACGGGCTACCCGATCTACTGGATCGACGAATCCGCGGTTTACAGCGTCGTCTGGCTGACCTTCATCGGCGCTTCCGCCATGACGCGCATGCGGCTCGATTTCGCAGTGACCATGCTGACCGAGCGCTTCTCGGCGCGTGGCGCCGCGATCTTCCGGGTGATCGCAACGCTCGGCGTGGTCCTGTTCGGCGTCGCCCTCGGGGTGATGTGCTGGCTCTGGCTCGATCCGGTCGGCATCGCCCAGGCCGGCTTCGACGCCAGGGACTATGCCGGCCAGTCGTTCAACTTCATCTACACCGAGCGGACCCAGACGCTGAACTGGCCGACCTGGGTGATCTACCTGATCATGCCGCTCTTCGCCTTCACCATGACGCTGCATGCGCTGGCGAACCTGTTCGAGGATCTCGGCCTGGTCGCGAAGCAGGAGCTGCCCGGCTTCGCTGCCGCCAATGCCGACGGGGTGGTGAACTGATGGCACTCACGGTTGGAGCCTTCTTCGGCATCATGCTGGCCGGCGTGCCGATCGCGCTGTGCCTGTGCCTGGGCGCCCTCATCTACATGGCGGCGGCCGGCAACATGCAGTTGCTGCCGAACTATCCGCTCCAGATGTTCGGTGGTGTCGACAGCTACGGGCTGATCGCGATCCCGCTTTTCATCCTGATCGGCGAGATCATGAATGGCGGCGGCATCACCCGCCGCATCGTCGACCTCGCCATGGCCTTCGTCGGCTCGCTCAAGGGCGGGCTGGCCTATGTCAATATCCTCGCCAACATGTTCGTCTCCTCGATCCTCGGCTCGGCGACGGCCCAGGTCGCGATCATGGCGCAGGTCATGGTCCCCGAGATGGAGCGCAAGGGCTACGACAAGGACTTCGCCGCCGGCCTCACCGCCTATGGCGGCATGCTCGGGCCGATCATCCCACCCTCGGTGATGTTCGTCGTCTACGCCGTGCTGGCCCAGGTCTCGGTCAGCGACATGCTGATGTCCGGCATTGTGCCGGGCGTGCTGCTGACGCTGCTGTTCTTCCTCGTCATCGCCGGCATGGGCTTCGTCTACAACTATCCGGCCGGCGACAAGCTCTCCCTGCGCGAGCGGGTCAAGATCGTGCTGGGCGCCGCGCCGACGCTGCTGATCCCGATCGTGATCGTCGGCTCGATCCTCGGCGGCTTCGCCAATGCGACGGAAGCGGCCGCGGTCGGCTCGGTCGCGGCGGCGCTGATCGGTTGCTACTGGACCAAGGAGCTCAAATTCAAGCAGATGCCGCAGATGATGCTGCGCGCCGGCGTCTACTCGGCGATCGTGCTCTTCCTCGTCGCCGCTGCCGCCGTGTTCTCCTGGGTGCTGGTCTACGGCAAGGTTCCGCAGGCTGTCGCCGCCTCGATCCAGGCGATCGCCAAGGATCCGGTGACATTCATGCTGCTGGTCAACGTCATCCTGCTGGTCATCGGCACGGTGATCGACGGCATTCCCGGCCTGATCATGACGGTACCGATCCTGCTGCCGATCGCGACCGAGGTCTACAACATCGACCCCCGCCATTTCGGCGTGGTCGTGGTGATCAACCTCGTGCTCGGCCTGCTCTCGCCGCCGGTGGGCCTGTGCTTCTTCGTCGCCGCCGCGGTGACGGGGGCCAAGCCCGGCAGGATGTTCATGGTGACGCTGCCCTTCTTCATCATCTCCTGCGTCCTCCTGGTCCTGCTTTCGATCTATCCATGGCTCTCGCTGGCCCTGGTGAAGTGAACCTGCCTGCCAACCAATAAGGGGAGTTCCGTCATGACCATTTCACGCCGTCATCTCATCGCTGCCGCTGCGACCCTGCCGATCGCCAAGCCGGCGCTGCTGCTCGCCCAGAGCAAGGAGCTGCGCCTCGGCATCCTCACCCCGAACGGCCATCCCTGGAACGTCGCGGCCGTAAAGGTCGGCGAGCGCCTGAAGGCCGAGACCAATGGCCGGCTGAACCTGACGGTCTTCCATTCCGGCCAGCTCGGCAACGAAGCGGCGATGCTGCAGCAGATGCAGTCCGGCGCGCTCGACCTCGGCTGGATCATGGCCGCAGAGCTTGGTTCGCGCGTTCCGGCGATCGGCGCGATCACCGCGCCCTATATCGTCGACTCCACTGCCAAGATCGCCAAGCTGGTGCGCGATCCCGTCGCGATGAAGCTGTTCGATGTCCTGCCGCGCGAGACCGGTTGCGTCGGCATGGCCTGGGGCATCACCGGCATGCGCGCCGTCTTCTCCGCCAAGGAGATCGACGGTGTCGCCGGGATCAAGGGCATGAAGCTGCGCATCAACCCGACCCCGGTCTATCGCGACTTCTACCAGCTGCTCGGCGCCGCCCCGACCCCGATCCCGACGCCGCAGGTCTTCGACGCGATGACCAACGGCCAGGTCGACGGGCTCGAGGCGGATCTGGAGTTCTCCTGGAACCAGCGCTTCGACAAGGTCTCGAAGACCATCCTGCAGATGAACGCGATCTTCATGCCGGTGATCGCGCTCGCCTCGGGCCGTGTCTGGCAAGGCATGCCAGCGGCCGACCGCGAGCTGATTCAGAAGACGGTCCGTACCGCGCTCGACGAGCAGA
Source organism: Allobosea sp. FBZP-16 (assembly GCF_002831785.1). Lineage (NCBI taxonomy): Bacteria > Pseudomonadati > Pseudomonadota > Alphaproteobacteria > Hyphomicrobiales > Alloboseaceae > Allobosea > Allobosea sp. FBZP-16. The sequence goes on from NZ_LNCQ01000013.1 coordinate 17,375, forward strand.
TCGACGCACTCGCGGTCAACGAGCCCAAGCTTGTCGAGCAGTTCAAGGCGGCCGGCGCCAACTTCAAGCTCGCCAATCCGAAGGATGCCGAGGCCGTCGTCGCCGAGTTCGACAAGATCTGGCTGCCCAAGGCGCCGGTGCTGGCCGACCTGCGCAAGGCCGGCAAGGCGATCACGGCCTGATTTTTTCAGCTATCATCCCGGTTGCGGGCGCTCCGCCCGCAGCCGCATTTCCTCCCGCGAGCGGATACCTGCCATGACCAAGAACATCTTCAGCGGTACGATTCCCGCCCTGATGAGCCCCTGCACCGCCGCGGGCGACGTCGACTACGCCGAGCTGGTGCGCACCGGCCGCCATCTGATCGACGCCGGCATGTCGGCGGTCGTCTATTGCGGCTCGATGGGCGACTGGCCGCTGCTCACCGACGAGCAGCGCATGGAGGGCGTCGAAGCCCTGGTGAAGGGCGGCATCCCACTGATCGTCGGCACCGGCGCGCAGAACCCCAAGCGCGCCGCAGCGCTCGCCGCCCATGCCAAGAAAGCGGGGGCGCAGGGCCTGATGGTGATTCCGCGCGTGCTTTCGCGCGGCTCTTCGCTCCAGGCGCAGCGCGCCCATTTCGAAGGCATCCTGGAAGCCGCGGTCGACCTGCCCTCGGTGATCTACAACAGCCCCTATTACGGCTACGAGACCAAGGCCGACCTGTTCTTCGCGCTCAATCAGCGCTTCCCGCATCTCGTCGGCTTCAAGGAGTTCGGCGGCGGCGCCGCGCTGACCTATGCGGCCGAGCACATCACCAACCGCGATCCCAAGCTGACCCTGATGGTCGGCGTCGACACGCAGGTGACGCACGGCTTCATCCGCTGCGGCGCCAGGGGCGCCATCACCGGCATCGGCAATGCCCTGCCCAAGGAGGTGCTGCACCTCGTCGCGCTCTCGCAGAAGGCCGCCGCCGGCGACCCGCAGGCCGAGCGTGATGCGCTCGAACTGGAGCGGGCGCTGTATGTGCTGTCGTCCTTCGACGAGGGCGTCGACCTCGTACTCTACTACAAGCACCTGATGGTGCTGGAAGGCCACAAGGCCTATGAGCGCCATTTCAACGACGCTGACAGGCTTTCCGACGCCCAGCGCAATTATGTCGAGACCGAATGGCGCCGCTTCAAGAGCTGGTACGCCAAATGGGCGGCCGAAGGGCGCGCTGCCAAGGCGGCTTGAGCAAGGTCGTCATTCTCGGGCGGCGCGCAGCGCCGACCCGAGAATCTCATGACGAGAGAACACTGGTTTCCGAGATGCTCGGGTCAAGCCCGAGCATGACGATCGACTGCCGCGATCGTTATTCCGGATGCCGCGCGTTCCACGCCTCGGCATACTCCGCACACAGCCGGTCGAGCTCGGCCCGGTCGGTGACGCCGGCCGGCCGCGCCCGCGAAGGCGAGGCCTGCTGGAACGGCACGGAGCGCTGATGCGCCACCCGCCAGATCCGGCGCAATTCGGTGAGCGGCTCGGCATGGTCGTCGACCCGGATGTCGAAGCTCGGCACCGGCTCGCCTGCCCAGATCCTGATCGCGCAGGATTGCCGGCCGCGCTTGTCGCCGCCGGCCTTCTCGCCGGCTTCGAGCGCGACCAGCAGGCGCTCGTCGAAGTCGAGCCCCGAATTCTCGACATAGGCCTTCAGCGTCTCCTGGACGACCTCCGGCCCCGCCAGCATGTTGCCGGCGACCGAGACCTGCGGCCCGTTCACCGCCCCGCACCAGTCGATGCAGGCATTGCCGGTATAGGACGCCGTGCGGCCGTCACGGTCGATCAGATGGAATTGCCGGTGCGCGCGGCCTTCATCGGCCGCGGTCAGGTTGGCGATGATCTCGACCGAGGATCGCCCCTCCTGAAGCAATCTCAGGCCGTCCACGCCGTAGAGCGGGTTTACGAAGGCCTGGGTCGCGATCGCGCCGACCCGGCCGCAGCCATAGGGTACGCGCGCGCCGACGGCGAAGGCGCAAGTGGAGACGGCGACGCCATAGGCGCCGGTCGCGGCGTCGCGAGCGACGATGGACCATGTCATCGAAGAAGGCCTCCTACCGCCCGGCGGCGTAGGCCTGCATCAGACGCGGCGTCGCGGCGGCGCGCAAGAGCCCGTCGGCGCTCTTCTCGGCTGCGGTCAGCCGCCCCACCGTCCAGGCCGGCGCCTTCTCCAGCCTGTGGCCGCGCCGGGTGAGCTCGGCCAATGTCGCCTCGCCGACGCTCTCCTCGACCGTGAGATGCCCCGGCCGCGCCTCGCGCGGATAAAAGGTCGAGGGGAAATGCTGGGTGTGGAACAGCGGCAGGTCGATCGCCTCCTGCAGATTGAGGCCGTGATGCACGCGGCGCAGGAACATGCCGAGCTGCCATTGCTCCTGCTGGTCGCCGCCCGGCGTGCCGAAGGCGAGGCGCGGCTGTCCGTTCTCGAAGGCGATGGTCGGGGTCAGCGTCGTGCGCGGGCGCTTGCCGGGCGCCAGCGAGGACGGCAGGCCCTCTTCGAGGAAGAAGGCCTGGGCACGCGAGTTCAGCGGGAAGCCGAGCTCCGGGATCACCGGCGAGGATTGCAGCCAGCCGCCCGAGGGCGTCGCCGCGACCATGTTGCCCCAGCGGTCGATGACGTCGATATGCACGGTGTCGCCGCGCCGCGACGAGGCGACCATCGAGGCCAATGTCGGCTCGCCGACGGTCGCGCCGCCCTTGGCACCATGCTGGCCGGCGATCCGGATATTGGCGAGAGCCTGCGCGACCTGCGCCTCGAAGCCGGCGACTGCGCCCGGACGGATTTCGAGCGAGGCCTCGTTGCCGATCAGCTCGCGCCGGCCGCGGGCATAGTCGTCCGACAGCAGCGTCGCCAGCGGCACCTTCACGAAATCGGGGTCGCCGTAATAGGCCTCGCGATCGGCGAAGGCGAGCTTCATCGCTTCCGCGACGTGATGGATGAACTCCGGGCTCGCCGGACCCATGGCGGAAAGATCGAAGCCTTCGAGGATCTTCAGCGTCTGCAGGAACACCGGACCCTGGCCCCAGGGGCCGATCTTGAAGACCTCCCAATCATGGTAGGTCACGCTCGCCGGCGCCTCGTAGTGCGGCGTCCAGCCGGCCAGGTCCTGCGCGGTGAGCAGGCCCTTGTGCCGGCGGCCGGTCGAATCCATCGGCGCTTCCGTGCGGCAGAAGGCGTCCATCGCTTCGGCGACGAAGCCCTTGTACCAGGCATCGTAGGCGGCCTGGATCTGCTTCTGCCGGTCGCCGCCGACGGCCTCCGCCTCGGCGAGGATGCGCTTGTAGGTGTTGGCGGCGGCCGAATTGCGGAAGAGCTCGCGGCCCTTCGGGACATTGCCGCCGGGCAGGTAGACTGCGCCCGAGGTCGGCCATTCCTTGGTGAAGAGGTCGCTCAAGCCCGCGATCGTGTCGGAGACGCGCGGCAGCATCGGATGGCCGTTCTCGAAATAGCCGATCGCCGGCTCCAGCACCTCGCGCAGCGGCAGGCGGCCATGGTCGCGCAGCATCGTCATCCAGCCGCCGAAGGCCCCGGGTATCACGGTCGAGAGCAGGCCGTCGCCGGGGATGATGTCGATGCCAAGATCCTTGTAGGCCTTGATCGTCGCCGCTGCTGGCGCGGGCCCCTGGGCGCAGAGCACTTCGACCTTTTTCGTCTCAGCCGAATAGAACACCGCCGGCATGTCTCCCGCCGGGCCGACGAGGTGCGGCTCGACCACCTGCAGCACGAAGGCGGCGGCGGCGCAGGCGTCGAAGGCGTTGCCGCCCTTCTCCAGCATCGCCATGCCCGAAGCGGTCGCGAGCCAATGCGTCGAGGTGACGACACCGAAGGTGCCGAGGATCTCGGGGCGGGTGGTGAACATCGGGGTATCCACTGGTTGTTGAAAAAATCGGCTCTGGGGCGGATCGCGTTTCCTACCTTCAGCCCTCATCCTGAGGAGCGTTCCTCAGGAGCGCGTCTCGAAGGATGCTCCAGTTGGTTCCGGAGCTCTCTGGAGCATCCTTCGAGACACGCCTACGGCGCTCCTCAGGATGAGGGCTGAGAAGGGAACGAGGACTCGTAACAGCATGCGAGAGCATGACGGCTGCTGGCTCTACATTCTCCGCTGCAGTGACGGTAGCTTCTACACCGGAACGACCAGGATCGATGTTGAGACAAGGGTCGGGCAGCACAATGCCGGTCTCTATCCTGATAGTTACACGTTCAAGCGACGGCCGGTGGTGTTGGTGTTTGCGGAACACTTTCAGAGCATCACTGACGCTATTGCCATGGAGCGCCGGGTCAAGGGTTGGTCGCGCGCAAAGAAGCAAGCGATGATCGAAGGCCGCTGGGAGCTTTTGCCCGAACTGGCGAGGCGCAGAACATGAACCGTCCCACACCTTCAGCGCGGGCAATTCCCGAGCTTTCCGGAGCATCCTTCGAGACGCCGCTACGCGGCTCCTCAGGATGAGGGCTGAGGAGGAGGGCAGCACTCACTGTTCCTTCGGATCGAGCGCGTCGCGCAGGCCGTCGCCGAGCAGATTGAAGCCCAGGACCGCCAGGAAGATGGCGACGCCGGGCGCCACCGACATCCACGGCGCCTGCTCCATGAAATTCTTGGCGACGTTGAGCATCTGACCCCAGGACGGGGAGGGCGGCTGCTGGCCGAGGCCGAGGAAGGAGAGAGCGGCCTCCAGTACGATCGCCTGCGCCATGAACAGCGTGGACTGCACGATGATCGGCGAAAGCGTGTTCGGCGCGACATGGCGGAACAGGATGTAGAGCTTGCCGCCGCCGATGGCGCGGGCACCGTCCACGAACTCCTCGTTCTTGATCGCCAGCACCTGGCCGCGCACCAGCCGGATCAGGATCGGCGCGAATGAGAGACCGATCGCGATCATCGCATTGGTCAGCGACGGGCCGAGCACGGCCGCGAGCGCGATCGCCAGGATCAGGAACGGGCAGGCGAGCAGGGCCTCGGTGACGCGCGAGATCACCGCGTCGATCCAGCCGCCATACCAGCCGGCGATCAGCCCGATCGGGACGCCGACCGCGAGCGCGATTGCGACCGAGACGATGCCGGCGAGCAGCGAGGCCTGCGCTCCGAAGATCAGCCGCGAGACCTGGTCGCGGCCGAGCTCGTCGGTACCGAACCAGTATAGCTCGGACGGCGGCTTGCGGATGGCGAGGAAATTCGATTTCAGCGGGTCGGCGAGCGGCAGCAGCGGCGCCAGCAACGCCATCGCGACGAAGATGAGCACGATCAGGCCGCCGATCCGGGCCGAGCGGCTGCGCATCAGCTTGCGGAGGGAACCGCGGCCCTGAAAGGTCGCGCCGGTGGCACGGACGGTCATGGCGCCCATCAGCCGTCCCTCAGGCGCGGATTGACGAGGATATAAAGGACATCGGCGAGGAGGTTCATGATGATGAAACCGATCGCGGTACAGAGCACGACACCCTGGACGACGCCGTAGTCGCGGTTGAAGACGGCATCGACGATCAGCTTGCCGAAGCCGGGAATGGTGAAGACCTGCTCAGTCAGCACTGCGCCGGCGAGCAGTTCGCCGAACAGGATCGTCGACAGGGTGATGATCGGCACCAGCGCGTTGCGCAGCGCGTGCCGGTTGATCACGGCGTCCTCGGCCAACCCCTTGGCGCGCGCGGTCCGGACATAGTCCGATTGCAGCACTTCGAGCATGGCGGAGCGGGTATGACGCATCAGCGATGCGGCGAGCCCGCCGCCGAGCACGAAGGCCGGCATGATCAACCGCTCGATCGCGGCGCGCGGATCGCTGAAGATCGATTCGAAGCCCGAGGCCGGTAGCCAGCGCAATTCGACCGAGACCAAAAGGATCAGCATGATCCCGAGCCAGAAATGCGGGACCGAGAGCCCGAACAGCGCCACCGCGCTGGCGGAATAGTCGGCGATGGTATCCTTGCGCCTGGCGGCGATGATGCCGGCGGGGATGCCGATGCCCACCGCGACCAGCATCGAGGCGACGGCGAGCTGGAAGGTGACGCCGAGCTTCTGGATGATGAGCCCCAGCACAGGCTCGCCGGTCCGCAGCGAGCGGCCGAAATCGCCCTGGATGACCTGGCCGAGCCAGGCGAAGAACTGCACCACGATCGGATCGTCCATCCGGTAGATCTGGCGCAGGCGCGCGATCACCTCGGGGTCGCGCTCCTCGCCGGCGATGACCAGGAACGGGTCGCCCGGCAGCGCCCTTTGCAGGGCGAAGACGAACAGCGACACCAGGAACAGCGTCGGGATCGCGATCAGGAGGCGCCGGCCGATCAGGGCGAGCATGGCTGCCGGTCGCCATTGCAGGCCGGGGAGGGAGCGCGGCTGCGCTCACTCGTCTCGGATGAACGTGTCACGACCGCTTCAGCCCCGAAAGCCGGATCATCCCGTCGGGATTGATGACGAAGCCCTGGATGTTCGAACGCAGCGCGAAGAAGACGGTCTGGTTGTAGAGATAGACGATCGGCAGTTCGTCCTGCAGGATCTTCTGTGCCGCGTCGTAGCGCTTCTTGCGCTCGGCAACGTCGTAGATGGTGCGGGCTTCGTCGAGCAGCCTGTCGACCTCGGCGTTGGAATACTTGCCGTCGTTCTGGTTGCCCTTGGTGGTGACGAACTGGTGGATGTTGCCATCCGGGTCGATGCGGCCGGACCAGCCGATGCGGCTCATCTGGAACTTGCCCTGCTGCTGGTCGCGCAATTGGCTGGCGAACTCGCTGGAGCGGATCTGGATGTCGATGCCGGCTTCCTGCGCCATCGCCTGGATCACCTGGCCGAGCTGGGCGTCGACGGGGTTGTTGGTGACGAAGAGTTCGACCGATACCTTGCTCTGGCCGGCTTCCTTCAGCAGCGCCTTGGCCTTGGCGACATCGCGCTCCGGCACGGGCAGGGCGGCGGAAAGGTATTGGTTGCCCGGATTGAAGGGCTGGTTCATCGGCGCATAGAGCCCCTCGAACACCACCTGGCTCAGCACCTTCCGGTCGATCGACAGCGACAGCGCCTGCCGGACGCGCTTGTCCTTGCCCATCGGCTGGTTGGCAGCGTCGCCATGATTGGTGTTGATGGTGATGCCCTGATAGCCGAGGTTCGCCGTGCTCTGGACCTTCAGGCTTTTGTCGCCCTGGGCCGATTTCACATCGGTCGGAGCCAGCCGTTCCAGCATGTCGAGCTCGCCAGCGCGCAGGTTGGCGAGGCGGACGGTGGTGTCGGGGATGGCGCGGTAGACGATCCGGTCGAACTGGTACTTGTCGGCCTCCCAGTGCCCCTTGAACTTCTCCAGCACGATCCGGTCGTTCTGGACGCGCTCGACGAACTGGTAGGGGCCGGAGCAGATCGGCTTGGCGGTGATGTCGGGGCCGAGGCTCTTCGGCGACAGCATCATCCCGGCGCGGTCGGTGAGCTGGGCGAGCAGCGTCGCATCGGGCCGCTTCAGCTTGAGGACCAGCGTCGCCGGATCGGGCGCGCTGACGCTCTCGACCGAGGCGAGCTCGGATTTGCGCAGCGAATCCGGCAGCGTCATCGCCCGTTCGAGATTGGCCTTGGCCGCCTCTGCGTTGAACGTTTCGCCGTCATGGAACTTGGCGTCGGTGCGCAGCTTCATCGTCAGTGTCAGGCCATCGCCTGAGAAAGACCATTCGGTCGCCAGCCGCGGGATGATCTTCAGCTCGGGATCGATATCGACGAGCCGGTCGCACAGCCCCATGAAGACGATGCGGCCGACGAAGGTGCGGGCCTTGTGCGGGTCGAGCATGTCGGGGTCCTCCTGGAGCCCGATCCGCAAGGTCGATGGCGATTGGGCTTGGGCTGGACATGCGGCGAGGCCCAGCAAGGCCGCCGACGCCAGCAGAACGATACGCTTCATGGCTGTTCCCCTGATTGTTTTGTGTTGATCCTGGCCCGCTGAATGGCGCTCCCTCGCTCTTCGGCGCTTGCGGGAGTTCCGCGGGTCATTCTGAGTTGGTCCCATTCGGTACCAAGCTGGCGCATTTTTCGGTGATCGTCGATAGGCTCGGCTTGCTCCGGCCGGGCGTTGCCGCGAACATTCCACGCCACCGCGATTGGTGCAATGGATACAGTGTGACGATCGGCTACCGCCGGTGCCTGCATGACGGCAGGGCGACCAAGGTCTGTCGCCGCTCGCACGAATTCTGGTATGCAAGATTCCGCCAATGACGCGCGAATTCGAGGCGCGGGGCACAGGAAAGGTCTAGTGATGCTGCTGGGTGTGATTGCCGACGACATGACGGGCGCGACCGACGTCGCCCTGATGCTGAACCGCGCCGGGATGCGTACGGTCCAGGTCATCGGTGCTCCCGCAGCCGGTGCCAAGCTGCCTGAAGCGGATGCCGTCGTCGTCGCGCTGAAGTCGCGCACCAATCCCGTCGCCGAGGCCGTCGCGGATTCGCTCGCTGCCTGCGAGGCGCTGCTCGCGGCCGGCGCACGGCAGATCCTGTTCAAATACTGCTCGACCTTCGACTCGACCGCGCAAGGGAATATCGGCCCGGTCGCCGACGCGCTGATGCAGCGCCTCAATGCCCATCAGGCGATCGTCTGCCCGGCCTTCCCGGCCAATGGCCGCTCGATCTTCCAGGGCTACCTCTTCGTCGGCGAGGTGCCGCTGCACGAGAGCTCGATGAAGGATCATCCGCTGACGCCGATGCGGGACTCGAACCTGATGCGGCTGATGGGCGCGCAGACCGCTCACAAGGTCGGGCTCGCCTCCTATGCCGCGGTCAACCAGGGCGCGGCCGCCGTGCGCAAGCGCCTGGCCGACCTGGCGGCTGATGGCGTGCGCTATGTCGTCACCGATGCGCTCGACAATGGCCATCTGATGGTGCTCGGCGAGGCCATTTCCGATCATGTCCTGCTCACTGGCGGCTCCGGCATCGCGATGGGCCTGCCCGAGAATTTTCGCAAGGCGGGCCTCTTGCCCTGGCGCGAGACCGCGAAGCATCTCGCCGCGCCGGCCGGCCGCGCCGGCATCATTTCCGGCAGCTGCTCGACCGCGACGCGTGGCCAGATCAAGGCGGCGCTCGCGGCTGGCATTCCCGCGCTGAAGGTCGATCCGCTGGCGTTGGCCAGCGGCAAGCAGACGGCGAAGGAACTGGCGGACTGGGCTCTGGCTCAGCCCGTCGGCAAGCCCTTCCTCGTCTATTCCAGCGACGATCCGGCCGAGGTCGCGTCGGTGCAGGACAAGCTCGGCCGCGACAGGGCCGGCGAGATCGTCGAGCATGCTTTCGCCGAGGTCGCGCGGCTGCTGAACACCGGCGGCGTCACGCGCCTGCTCGTCGCCGGCGGCGAGACTTCCGGCGCGGTCGTGCAGGGGCTTGCCATCCGCACCCTGGAGATCGGCCCGGAGATCGATCCCGGCGTACCCTGGACCCGCGTCGTCGACGGGCCGGAGATGGTGGTCGCACTGAAGTCGGGGAATTTCGGTGCGCCTGATTTTTTCCTCAAGGCGTGGGACTTGCTCCGATAGGACCATTTGCCGAGGCCGGGAGACAGATCCGATGGTCAACATATCGCATGAGACACCCGAGGCGACCGAGCGCCGACTGCTGCAGGTAACGACGCAGGCACGGCTTCAGGTCTATAGCGACACGTACGCATTCCTGGAGTTTCCGCTGTCGGCCTTTCCGGGCGCGGTGCGGCCCGACGCGCTGGCTCTGGTCCGCGATGATCAAGTCTGGAGCCAGCTCGTCCCCTGCGACGATGCGAACGAGGAATTGTTCGGCCTGTTTCGGTTTCACTTCCCGGCCGGCGCCGACAACAGCGGCTTTGTCGGCTGGCTGGCCAGCCGCTTCAAGCAGCGCTTCGGCACAGGGGTCTTTGTCACCTGCGGACAGAATCGCCTTGACGGGGGGATTTTCGACTATTGGGGTGTGCCAGTCGCCCTCGCTGCCGCGGTCATCGCCGAGGTCAACGCATTGGTGGAAGGAACCGCCGGCTGATATTCGCCGCAGGGCCGTACGTTTGCACTGCAGCGAACTTATATAGGATAGGCGGAGCAAGCGAGGCATTCGGAGGTGCAAATGGCGTTTCTTGGCGATCTCCTGACCAGCGTCGCCGATCGCGGCCGGGCGCTGATCAATTTCGAGCGCTTCGCCTCGAACCGCCGCCGGCCGCTCGACAAGCTCTGCGAGGACCTGCTCTCGGGCCGCGGCGAGGCCACGGGCATGGCGCTGGCCCAGGCCGTGCTGGAGGATTGGCAGCAGCTCGACGAGGCTGGCCGGCTCGCCTTCTTCCGCCTGCTGCAGGAGCGCTTCGGCCCCGATCGCGAACGGCTTGACGCCGCGCTGCAGCATTATCGCGACAATCCCGACGCCGAGGCGATCGGGCAGCTCCATCTCGCCTCCGAACCCCGCCGGCAGGAGCTGTTCCGCCGGCTCAACCTCGCTCCCGGCGGTACGCATGTGCTGGTGCGCATGCGCGAGAGCCTGTTCGAGGCGATGAAGCAGGAGCCGGAGCTCAAGGCGGTCGATGCCGATTTCCGGCATCTGTTCGGCTCCTGGTTCAACCGCGGCTTCCTGGTGCTACGCCGGATCGACTGGACTACGCCGGCCAATGTGCTGGAGAAGATCATCCGCTACGAAGCGGTCCACGCCATCAAGGACTGGGACGATCTGCGCCGCCGGCTCGAGCCGGCCGACCGGCGCTGCTTCGCCTTCTTCCATCCGCAGCTGATCGACGAGCCACTGATCTTCGTCGAGGTGGCGCTGACCCGCGAGAGCCCAAGCCGCATCGTCGACGTTCTGAGCGAGGATCGCGAGGTCCTGTCGGCCTCCTCGGCCACCACAGCGGTGTTCTACTCGATCTCGAACTGCCAGGAGGGCCTGCGCGGCATCTCCTTCGGCAACTTCCTGATCAAGCAGGTCGCCGAGGACCTGAAGCGGGAACTACCGGGGCTCGACGTCTTCGTCACGCTCTCGCCGGTGCCGGGCTTCGCCCGCTGGCTGGGTCCGGCGCTGGCCGAGCCGGCAGAACTTGGCCTGACCAATGAGGAGGCGGCGCTGCTGATGCAGGCCCCGTCCGAGGTCGCGGCGCAGGATGAGGTCACCCGCGCCCGCCGCGACAAGCTGCTCGGCCAGATGATGGCGCAGTACATGCTGCGGGCGAGGACATCGTCAGGGCGCGTGATCGATCCGGTCGCCCGTTTCCATCTCGGCAATGGCGCGCGGCTGGAGCGCATCAATGTCGGCGGCAATCTCTCCGACCGGGGCCTGCGCGAGTCGCATGGCGTGATGGTCAACTACCGCTATGAGCTCGACGACATCGAGGCCAATCACGAGGCCTTCGCCAGCCGTAACACCGTGGTCGCCTCCTCCTCGGTGAAGAAGCAGCTTCGGCCCGCGACCAAGTGAACATAGACAACGGAAACGCCTGAAAGGACCCGAAATCATGGGCAATCATCTGTTCGACCTGATCAAGGCCCGCATGCCGGCGCCGACCGCGCCCTTCGCGTTTCTCGATGACGGCCGGACTTATTCCTACGCCGACATGGTCGCGGTCTCCGCCCGCTTCGCCAACGCGCTGATGGCGCTAGGCGTGAAGCCGGGCGACCGGGTCGCCGTCCAGGTCGAGAAGAGCATCGAGGCACTGATGCTCTATCTCGGCACGGTTCGTGCCGGCGCGATTTTCCTGCCGCTCAACACCGCCTATACCCCGGCCGAGATCGAATACTTCCTCGGCGATGCCGAACCGGCCGTCTTCGTTTGCGATCCGGCCAAGGCGGAGGCGCTGAAGCCCTTCGCCGACAAGGCCGGGGCCAAGCTGGAGACGCTCGGCGTCGGCACGGGCAGCCTGCTCGACAAGGCCAATGCCGCCTCGGCCGAGTTCGCCGACATTGCGCGCGTCGCCGACGATCTCGCCGCCATCCTCTATACCTCCGGCACGACCGGGCGTTCCAAGGGCGCCATGCTCAGCCATGACAACCTCGCCTCGAACGCGCTGGCGCTGGTCGATTACTGGCGCTTCACCAAGGACGACGTGCTGCTGCACGCTTTGCCGATCTTCCACACCCACGGCCTCTTCGTCGCGACCAACGTGATCCTGTTCGCCGGTGCCGCAATGATCCTGCTGCCGAAGTTCGATCCGGAGCAGGTCTTCAAATACCTGCCTAAGGCCACCAGCATGATGGGCGTGCCGACCTTCTACGTCCGGCTCCTGCAGGATCAGAGGCTAATCAAGGAGACGACGAAGCACATGCGCCTCTTCGTCTCCGGCTCGGCGCCGCTGCTGGCCGAGACGCATCGCGAATGGCGCGAGCGCACCGGCCACGCCATCCTCGAGCGCTACGGCATGACCGAGACGAACATGAACACCTCGAATCCCTATGACGGGGACAGGGTGGCCGGCACGGTCGGCTTCCCGCTGCCCGGCGTACTCGCGCGCGTCACCGATCCGGAGACCGGCAAGGAGCTCGCCCGTGACGAGATCGGCATGATCGAGGTCAAGGGCCCCAACGTCTTCAAGGGCTATTGGCGCAATCCCGAGAAGACCAAGGCTGAGTTCCGCGCCGACGGCTTCTTCATCACCGGCGATCTCGGCAAGATCGATCCGGCCGGCTATGTCCACATCGTCGGGCGCGGCAAGGACCTGATCATCACCGGCGGCTACAACGTCTACCCCAAGGAGGTCGAGGCCGAGATCGACGAGATGCCGGGCGTGATCGAGAGCGCCGTGATCGGCTGCCCGCATCCGGATTTCGGCGAGGGCGTCACCGCCGTGGTGGTAGCCAAGCCCGGGGCCGATATCAGCGCCGCCGGCATCGCCAAGGCCCTGGAGCAGCGCCTCGCCAAGTTCAAGCAGCCCAAGCAGGTCTTCGTCGTCGCCGACTTGCCGCGCAACACCATGGGCAAGGTCCAAAAGAACCTGCTGCGCGAGCAGTACAAGGACATCTATGCCAAGCAGCTCAAGGCAGGGGAGTAGGAGCTATCCTTCGAATGGAGGACGCGATCAGGCGTTTCCGGAGCAAGGATCGGTGCAGCGATATCCGCACCGTCCTTCGGAGATTATCATGCGACGCATCCTCCTGCCGCTCCTTGCAGCCCTCTTCTGTTCGGCAGGGATCGCCTCGGCCGCTACTGATTGCCGCAGTGCGCTGACCGGGCGCTGGGCCACCAAGGGCGACGTCGCCATGGGGCCGATGAAGGTCAAGGTCGACAATCTCGACGCCTACAACGCCGACGGCTCGTTCAGGGCCGTCCGCCGCTTCGTCAATCAGGAAGGGAAGTGGGAGGAGCAGGTCACCTCCGGCCAATGGACCACCAAACCCGGCGCCGGTGCCGGAGAGTGCGTGCTGGAGATGTCCAGCAAGAGCGAGTTCGGCAATTCCAGCTCGTCGACGACCGTAACCGTCGTCGACCGCAATACATTCCGCTCCTTTGGTGTCGACGCCAAGCGCGTTAGGTAAGCACCGCTCAGGCGCCCATCGGCGCCTTCAGGTCGATCGTCTCGCCATCCGCCGGGATCAGGAGCCGCTCGCGGCCGATGCCGCGGGCTTCGGCCGCTTCGCGCAACGCCTGCCGGCTGACCGTTGCGTGATCGAGCGCTTCCATGTGGACGGCGACGATCACCGCCTGCGGCGCCTGCTCGGCAAGGTCGAGCGTCTGCTGCGCATCCATGACGATCAGCGTGCCGTCCCAGAGGGCGCCGCAGGAATGGGTGATGATCACGTCGGGCTCGGCCTTGGTGACGGCCTCCTGCAGCGGCGGATAGAGCACGCTGTCGCCGCACCAGTAGACTGAAGGTTCGCCCGGCGCTTCCAGGGTGAGGCCCATCACCTTTCCCATCACCTCGACGACCGGCCCGGTGCCATGCTGGGCCGGCTGTGACTTGACCACGATCGGCCCGATCCGGACGAAGCATGCGAGCGGTTCGACATTGCTGAAGCCGGCCGCCCGGATCGCCTCCTCATTGCCGGGCTGGCAGATCAGCGGAATATCCTTGGGGATCCGCGCCTTGGCGACCTCGTCGAAATGGTCGGCGTGCAGATGCGAGACGATGACGTGATCGACGCCGGCGAGGATCTCCTCGATCGGCTCGGGCAGGTCGACCATCGGGTTCTGCGACTTGCCGGCGATCGAGCGGCGGCTGAGCTTCTCGCCGAAATCGGGATCGATCAGCAGGGTCTTGCCGGCATAGCTCAGCTTGAGCAGGGCGTTGCGCAGGAGTTTGAGCTGCATGGCGGCTCCGCTGTGCGAGGGATCGGTTTGCCCGATCCTTCGCCGGATGCCGCGGCCACGACCAGTTCCAATTTGTGAAGCAAACTGCATCGCGGCGTTGGATGCCTGCATTGTCAGGGAGATTTTCCACGCGCGGTCCTCGGGACGTGGAATTTGCCTCCTACGACCCGCCGGCGCGAGAAGATCTCTGCGAGCGGGCTACCGAGAGTGTGTTCCGCCGGATGCTGCTCAGGCTGCGAACTGGCCGTAAGGCACGGTGTTGCGGGCCGTCCTGAGCGCGCTCGCCCACCAATGGAGCTGTCCGAGCATGGTCGCCATCGCCCGCTCGGCACGGTCGGCGTCCCGCAGGCGACCAGTCTCGTCGAACTGGTCCCAGGCATTGGCGAAGCAGACGCCGTCGCGGATCGTCGCGGCATGCAGTTCGGCAAAGACAAGCCGCAGTTGCTCGACGGCGCGCAAGCCGCCGGAGACCCCGCCATAGGAGACGAAGCCGACCGGCTTGCCGCGCCATTGTGCGCCGGTCCCGTCGATCAGCGCCTTCAGCGGGGCCGGGAAGCTGCGATTGTATTCGGGAGTGACCACGATGAAGGCGTCGGCGCGGCCGAGCCGCTCCGTCTGCTCGACGAGGTCGTGCGCGCCGGGGTCGACGCTCTCGACGCAGAACGGGCCGTCGCCCTCGATCTGCGCGATCGTCCAGCCGGCGACCTTGGTGCACAGGCGCCCCTGGCGCGTGCTGCCATAGATCACGGCAACCTTGATCTGGGGGATGAGCGGGCGATGCATGGGAAGGCTCCGAGGGGCTGGCGATGCAGCGGAGCGACCTCTATAAGACCTCAAGTAAGGTTAAGGTCAAGCGCCATGAAGCACCCAGCCCGCAATCCCTTTGCCGACGATCTCAGCGTCGGCCAGGTCGCGAGCCGCAGCGGCATCGCGGTCTCGGCGCTGCACTTCTACGAGGCCGAAGGGCTGATCCGCAGCCGCCGCAATGCCGGCAACCAGCGCCGCTATCCGCGCGAGGTGCTGCGCCGTGTCGCCATCATCAAGGTGGCGCAGCGCACCGGCATCCCGCTCAAGACCATCCGCGAGGCCTTCAAGGCGCTGCCGCAGGAGCGCACGCCGACGGCCGAGGACTGGAGCCGGCTCTCGGCCGCCTGGAAGGAGGAGCTGGAGCACCGCATCGACCGGCTGACGCGCCTGCGCGACCACCTCA
The DNA here is from genome assembly GCF_002831785.1 of Allobosea sp. FBZP-16. Classification (NCBI taxonomy): domain Bacteria; kingdom Pseudomonadati; phylum Pseudomonadota; class Alphaproteobacteria; order Hyphomicrobiales; family Alloboseaceae; genus Allobosea; species Allobosea sp. FBZP-16. The sequence continues at coordinate 32,776 of NZ_LNCQ01000013.1, forward strand.
ACGACTGCATCGGCTGCGGCTGCCTCTCGGTGAAGAGCTGCCCGCTGCACAATCCCTGGGACGAGCTCGGCAAGCAGGGGGCGGGGCCGAGGCTGCTCGATCCGGATTGATGCACTCACCCCGCCTTGTGCAGCTTCGCCAGCGGAAACCGCGCCACATCCGCCAGCAGTTCGATGAAGCCTCTGGCCTGAAACTCGGCTGTCGCCTTGCCCTTCTCTGCCGTGGCGAGGCTGGCATCGCCCGCCGCGCCAGAAGGGTGAACGTCCTGCGCCATCCAGGCGAAGGGATGCGCGCCGGTCGGCCGCAGCCATCTATAGCCCTCATCCGCCATCTCGACCGTGCGCGGCACGAAGCGCTCGGCCTTGCTCATGTCGACGAGGTCGGGCCGGAAATGCAGCATCAGCGAGGTCTCTATGTCGCCGGCATGGATGCCGTGCCTGGCGTCCATCTCGCCATAGAGCTCCGGCGGCAGGCCGAAATTGCTCCAGGAGGTCGAGACCGCGAACATGCCCTGGCTGACGCGCAGCTCGCGCGCCACCACCTTCATCGGGTCGACATTGCCGCCATGGGAGGTGACGAGCACGAGCTTGCGCAGGCCGGCGCGCTTCACGCTCTCGCCGATCTCGATCCAGCTGCGGATCGCGCTTTCCCAGGAGATCGTCAGCGTGCCCGGCGAATGCAGGTGCTCGTTCGACTTGCAGATCGCCTGCGTCGGCAGCACCAACGCGTCGAGCCCGGCCGGGACCTGCGGCATCGCCAGCGCCAGCATCGCGTTCATCACGGTGGTGTCGACAGACACAGGCAGGTGCGGGCCGTGCTGCTCGATCGCGGCGAGCGGCAGCACCGCGATGGTCGCCTCGGGCGAGAGGCCGGCGAAGTCGGTGGTCTTCAGGTCGCCCCAGAAGCGTGCGGTCATGTCTCGATGTCTCGTCGATCAAGCTGCGGGCAGGCCCCGCGATTCGCGCCTGCTGCCTCAGGGCGACAGGACTGCCCAGCATAGTGGCCGCGAATGACGAGGGAAGGGCTGGTGGCATGCGCATGCCATGCGGGCCGGAGCCTCGCCGGCAAAGCCTGTCTGTGCGAAAGCCGGCGACGGCGCATTTCCAGCGGCCCACAGGCCGTGGCATACAGGCTATCTGCTGGATGCAAGGGTTGTGCGGTCCGGCGACAGGTTCGCGACATGATGGAGGGGGTTAGGCCATGACGATGAAATATCGCCTCGACCGGCGCGCTGCGCTTGGCTTGCTCGGCGGCTCGGCCGCCTCGGTGCTGATCCCGGTGCCGGGCGCGCGTGTCAATGCGCAGACCCTCGACAAGGTCAGCTACCAGACCAACTGGCGCGCCCAGACCGAGCATGGCGGCTTCTATCTCGCCGCCGCCAACGGCATCTACAAGAAGTACGGGCTCGACGTCGACATCCGCCCCGGTGGCCCGCAGCAGAACCCGACCCAGCTCCTGCTCGGCGGCCGCGTCGACATGATCATGGGCAATTCGCTGGAGGCGCTGAGCTTCGCGCAGGAGAACCTGCCCTTCCTCGTCATCGCCTCGATCTTCCAGAAGGACCCGCAGGTCCTGATCTCGCATCCCGGCCAGGGCAACGACTCGCTCGCCGCCCTCAAGGACAAGCCGATCCTGATCGCGGCGCAGGCCCGCGTCGGCTTCTGGCCGTTCCTGAAGCTGAAATTCGGTTATCGGGACGAGCAGATCCGGCCCTACACCTTCAACATGGCGCCGTTCCTGGCCGACAAGAAGCTGACCCAGCAGGGCTTCCTCTCCTCCGAGCCCTTCGTCATCCGCAAGGCTGGCGTCGAGCCCGTCGTCCATCTCCTCGCCGATGCCGGCTTCGAGAACTACAACACGACGATCACGATCTCCCGCAAGATGGTGCAGGAGAAGAAGGAGATCGTGCAGCGCTTCGTCGACGCGACGGCCGAGGGCTGGGCCGAATACATGAAGGGTGGCCCGAACATCGCCGCCGCCAATGCCCGGATCCTGAAGGACAATCCCGACATGGATCAGGAGAAGATCGACTACGCCCTCAAGGTGATGAACGACAACGGCATCGTCGCCTCGGGGGATGCGAAGACGCTCGGCATCGGCGCCATGACCGACGCGCGCTGGGAAAGCTTCGCCAAGACCATGACCGAGGCGGGCGTCATCCCCGCGGGCGTCGACGTGAAGAAGGCCTACAGCCTGGAGTTCATCAACAAGGGCGTCGGCAAGCCCTGAAATGCGTCATGCTCGGGCTTGTCCCGAGCATCTCTTGCCGGAGATTCTCGGGTCTGCGCTCCGCTGCGCCCGAGAATGACGGCCTTTCACACAACGGATCGTCAGGCCTTTGGACACAGCCTATCTGAGCACACATCCGGCGGGGGGGCAGGCGAGCGGGGCTCCGCTCGTCTCGATCCGGCGGGTCTCCAAGCAGTTCGCCAACGGCACCATCGCCGTGCGCGATGTCGATCTCGATCTCGGCACCGGCGAATTCGTCAGCCTGCTCGGCCCCTCCGGCTGCGGCAAGTCGACCCTGCTGCGCATGATCGCCGGGCTGGGCAGCCCCTCCACCGGCACGATCGACTGGCCCGGCTCGAGTGAGGACAAGGCAGGGCGCGACCTCGGCTTCGTCTTCCAGGACCCGACGCTGATGCCCTGGGCCAATGCGCTGTCCAACGTCATGCTGCCTCTGACGCTGAAGCATGTGCCGAAGCGCGAAGCCGAAGCGCGCGCCGCCGAGATGCTGGCGCTGGTTGGTCTCAAGGGTTTCGAAAAGTCGTATCCGCGCGAGCTCTCCGGCGGCATGAAGATGCGGGTCTCGATTGCCCGCGCGCTGGTGATGCGGCCGAAGATCCTGCTCATGGACGAGCCCTTCGCCGCGCTCGACGAGATCACTCGCCATCGCCTCAACGACGACCTCCTGAACCTGTGGTGGCGCGAGCGCTTCACCGCAGTCTTCGTCACCCATTCGGTGTTCGAGTCGGTCTATCTCTCGCAGCGCATCGTGGTGATGGCAGCCCGCCCCGGCCGCGTCATGGCCGATCTCGACGTCTCCGCGCCCTATCCGCGCGACGAGCTGTTCCGGACCTCGGCCGAATACGCCCATCTCTGCCGACTGGCCTCCGGCAAGCTCAAGGAGGCGATCGGCGCATGAGCTCTCCGTCCTCCGCGGCTGCCGTGCCGCATGACGGCACCGATGCCGAAGCCCGTCCGCTCGCGCTTGCCGAGCCCAGCATCCTCGGCCTGCCGGTCAGCTTCTGGCCGCGCATCCTCGCCCCGATCTTCGTCGGCATCCTGGTGCTCGGGCTCTGGGAGTTCGCCGTGCGCTGGAACGAGGTGCCGTCCTATGTGCTGCCCGGGCCGCTTCTGGTCGGCCAGACCCTGATCGCCGATTGGGGCACGCTCTCGGCCTCGCTCTGGATCACCTTGCGCATCACCTTCATGGCGCTGGCGGCGGCGGTGATCGTCGGCGTCGCGCTCGCTGTGCTCTTCACTCAGTCGAAATGGCTTGAGATGGCGCTGCTGCCCTATGCGGTGATCCTGCAGGTGACGCCGATCGTCGCGATCGCGCCGCTGATCATCATCTGGGCCGGCGACATCAACCTGTCGCTCTTGATCTGCGCCTGGATCGTCGCCTTCTTCCCGATCCTGTCAAACACCATCCTCGGGCTGAACTCGGCCGATCACAACCTGATCAATTTCTTCCAGCTGCATGGCGCGACGCGCTGGCAGACGCTGCGCTATCTCAAGCTGCCGGCGGCGCTGCCCTATTTCCTCGCAGGTCTCAAGATCTCGGGCGGGCTCGCGCTGATCGGCGCCGTCGTCGCCGAGTTCGTGGCGGGGACGGGCGGTTCGGAATCGGGGCTGGCATACCGCATCCTCGAGGCCGGCTATCAGCTCAAGATCCCGCGCGTCTTTGCGGCGCTGCTGATGATCTCGCTCTCGGGCATCGCCATCTTCCTCGCGACCAGCCTGATCTCGCATCTCCTGCTGCGGCGCTGGCATGAGAGCGCGCTGAGGCGCGAGAACTGAGGCGGGACGAATTCAGCCGAAGAAATGCAGTCGGTCCTCGACCGGCAGCGAGGCGATCGCCCGCAGGTCGGCCTCGGAATAGCTGAGCTCGAGCCGCGCCGAACTGGCCGTGTCCGGCAGCAGGATCGATTCTGGCGGTGCACCGACATCGGCGAAGGCGATATCGTCCTCGGCCACCTGGGTGCTGCTGCGCCGGCGATAGGGCTGCGTCTGCTGGTGCAGCCCGGTCTCGTTCAGCGGCACGCGCTGCTTCGTTCCGGCATCGACCACATCGATGTCACCGAGATCGGTCATCGGGTCGATGATGGCCGGTTGCGCGGGCGCGGGAGGCACGGCCGGCTGCGATTCCTCGGCCGCGACCTCGGCTGCGGCCCGCAAGCTCGCATCGAGCATGGCGACTGTGTCCGAGACCTTCTCGATCTGGTTGGCGCCGGCCTCGATCACGGTGGTCGCGCCATAGATCTCGCTCGCGCGCCGGTCGAGCCGATCGCATAGCTCGGGCTCCACGCCGCTCTCGCGCAGGGTCCAGGCTATCTCCTGGATGGATTCGGCCGCCTCGATGATGCCGGCGGTGGTCTCCTGGATGCGGGCCGACAGGCGGGCCGAGGCGCCGCCCCGGTCGAGATCGTCGCGCAGTTCGGCGATGGTGCGGGCGGTTTCCGAGAATTCCGGCCCCAGCTCCGGCAGCGCAACCGGCACCGTGCAGAGCCGTTCGAGGCGCGCGATCGCCGACAGCACCATCTCGGTGTCGGTCTGCCGGTTGCGCCTGGCATATTCAGACAGGAACCAGCGGCCGCGCGCCGTTTCCATCACGGCGGCGGCAATCGCGTCATAGTCGGCCGCGCTCAGCGGAGATAGCGAACGCGCGTCGCTCATGGCCAGGCTGCACTCCATGGGCTGGTCGAATCGTGTTTCGCCGACCGAAGATGCCCATCGGCAAAATTGCTGCTGATTCTTTAAGAAATCGCTGCCAAAGGCATGTCACCGCCGCTCCGGACCGGATTCTCGCGCGTGTTGGCTCTGCGCCTCTCGCTCATGCACGCGCTGAACTTCCTCGGCGTGGGCTTCTATCTGCCATTCTTTCCCGTCTGGCTCGCCTCCACGGGACTGGGCGATGTCGACATCGGCTATGTGCTGGCGATTCCGATCCTGGTGCGCGTCTTCGTGGCATCGTCGGTGACGGGGCTCGGTGACCGCCTGCGCCCGAATATCCTGCTGGCGCTGCTCAATGCGTTGGCAGCACTTGCTTATTTCGCCCTGGCGCAGCAGGCGGACTTCCTGCCGATCGCCGTCCTGACGGCGCTCAGCGCCATCGCCCTGTCGGGTGTGGTGCCGCTTGCCGACGTCCTGACCACCGCGCAGGTCAAGGCCGGGGCACTGAAGGATTATGGCCGGGTCAGACTCTGGGGCTCGGTGACCTTCGTGCTCTCCAATCTCGCCGGCGGCTACCTGATCGCGCAGCACGGCGCCTGGCTGATCCCCTTCGTCCTCGCCGGCAGCAGTGCGCTCGCTGCGCTTGCCGCGCTGCAGGCTCCGTCGCCGCCAGGGGGGATTTCGCCGGCCGCTCCGCGAGGAGTGTCTGCGGCTGGCTTCGGGATGTCGTTCTGGCTCGCTGTCGGGGCGGCTGCTTGCGTCAACGCCACACATGCGGCGGTCTATGCCTTCAGCTCCCTGCACTGGCGCAGCATCGGCTTCAGCGGCGAGGCGGTCGGCTGGCTCTGGGCGGTTGCAGTCCTTGCCGAGATCGCCGTCTTCCTCGTCGGGGGCAGCATTGCCGCGAGCGGTCTCATCGGCCTGCGCTGGATCGCGATCGCGGCGGTCGCCGCCGTCCTGCGCTTCGCGGCGATGAGCGTCGATCCCGGCCTTGCCATCACCGCCGTCCTGCAGCTGCTGCACGGCATAACTTTCGGCTGCATGCATCTCGGCACGCTCGCGGCGCTGTCGGCGCTGTCCCCAGAGGCGCGCCGCGCGGCAGCGCAGGGGCGCCTCGTTGCGGTGAGTGCGCTGGTGATGGGGCTTGCTACCGTGCTGTCCGGCTATCTCTATCGCCTGTTCGGGCCGGGCGTGTTCCTCGCCATGGTGCCGGTCGCGCTGCTCGGGCTGGTCTTGGCGGCCCTTGCCTTCCTCAACTCCCGCGGCAATACAGGTCTCGGGGGCCGAATCTAAGCGCGGGAGCAGGCGAGCCGGCATGGCTGTCGTCGACGACGTTGAGCCGCAGGCGGTCTATCGCGACGATGGCGGCGTCCTCGTCGTATCTCTGGCCGGTCGCTGGAGCGTTGGGCGGGCGCCGCGCCTGGAAGCCCTGACCAGCGAATTGTCCGAGCGCGTCGGCGGCGTCCGCCAGGCGCGCCTCGACCTATCGGCGATCGAGCGCCTCGACACGCTCGGCGCCTATCTGCTCGACCAGGTGAAGCAGGCAGGTGAGGCGAAGGGCGTAGCCATCGAGCTGGTGAGCCGCCGTCCGGAGCATGCGGTGCTCCTGCGCGAGGTCGAGCGCAATGTCACCGACTACGAGCCGCCGATCCGACCGATCGGGCTCGTCACGATCCTCGTCGACATCGGCCAGGCCGTCATCCGCTTCGGCCGTGACCTTGCCGGTGGCGCCGTCTTCCTCGGCGAGGTGATGGCGGGCTGCGTCAGCGCCCTCTTCGGACCGCGGCGCTTCCGCGGGCCTTCGCTGATCAACCAGATCGAGCTGATCGCCTTCAACGGCGCGCCGATCATCATCCTGATCTCGTTTCTCGTCGGCTGCATCGTCGCGCAGCAGGGCATCTTCCAGCTCCAGCGCTTCGGCGCCACAGCCTTCGTCGTCAACTTGACCGGCATCCTCGTCTTGCGCGAGCTCTCGGTGCTGCTGACCTCGATCATGGTCGCCGGCCGCTCCGGCTCCGCCTTCACGGCCGAGATCGGCTCGATGAAGATGCGCGAGGAAATCGACGCACTGCGGGTGATGGGGCTCGACCCGATCGAGGTGCTGGTGGTGCCGCGCATCCTGGCGCTCATCATCTCGCTGCCGATCCTGACCTTCATCTCGGCGATGTCCGGGCTTATCGGCGCTGGCCTGGTGAGCTGGCTCTATGGCGGCATCGGCCTCGACACCTATCTCGAACGCCTGAAATCCGTGATCACCTGGCAGCATTTCGCTGTCGGCCTCATCAAAGCCCCGTTCATGGCATTCGTGATCGGATTGATCGCCTCGATCGAGGGATTGGCGGTCAAGGGCTCGGCCGAATCGCTCGGCCATCAGGTGACGGCCTCGGTGGTGAAGGCGATCTTCATGGTGATCGTGGTCGACGGGCTGTTCGCGATGTTCTTCGCCTCGATCAGGATGTGAGGGGAGCTGAACGTGCTCGACAGACCCTCTCAGGCCGGCCCGCGCGAGCCACAAGCGTCGGGCGGTGAGGAACCCGAGGCGGTGATTCGCGTTCGTGATCTGAAGGTCGCCTTCGGCGACAAGGTGATCATGGACGGGCTCGATCTCGATGTGATGCGTGGTGAAATTCTCGGCTTCGTCGGGGGATCCGGCCAGGGCAAGTCGGTGCTGACCCGCACCATCCTCGGTCTCGTGCGCAAGCAGCGTGGCTCGATCGAGGTCTTCGGCGAGAATGTCGACAAACTCGATCCGCGCGGCAGGCGGCGGCTCGAGCGTCGCTTCGGCGTGATGTTCCAGCAGGGCGCGCTGTTCTCGGCGCTGACCGTCAAGCAGAACATCCAGGTGCCGATGCGCGAATATCTCCAGCTCTCGCCGGGCCTCCTGGAAGAGCTTGCCATGCTCAAGATCGAGATGGTCGGCTTGAAGCCCGATGCGGCCGACAAGACGCCTTCCGAACTGTCCGGTGGTATGATCAAGCGTGCGGCGCTCGCCCGGGCGCTGGCGCTCGATCCCGAGATCGTCTTCCTGGACGAGCCGACCTCCGGCCTCGATCCGATCGGTGCCGCCGAGTTCGATGAGCTGATTATGACGCTCAAGCAGACTTTGGGCCTGACAGTGTTCATGGTAACCCATGATCTCGATAGTCTTTACGTAGCTTGCGACAGGATAGCCGCCTTGGCGGACAAGCGTGTCATCGCGGTCGGTCCGCTGGCCACCATGCTGGCTTCCGATCATCCCTGGCTCAAGGCGTATTTCGGCGGCGAGCGGGCACGCGCCCGGTTGCCCGCGGATCAAACGAGGACCTGACCGCTCGCGATGGAATCCCGTGCCAACTACGCCCTAGTCGGCCTCTTCACCCTTGCGGTGATCGCGGCGATGTTCGGCTTCGTCTACTGGTTCGGCAGCGGCGGCGGCGGCCGCAAGCAGGACGTTCGCGTGATCTTCACCGGGACGGTCACAGGCCTGGGACGCGGCTCCAGCGTGCTCTTCAACGGCCTGCGGGTCGGCGAGGTCAAGCAGATCGGCCTGCAGCCCGACGATCCGCGCCGCATTTTCGGTGTGATCGAGGTCGACAACACCACGCCGCTGCGGGTCGACACGCGCGCCCGCATCGAGGCGCAGGGGCTTGCCGGCGTGGTCGCGCTGCAGCTGATCGGCGGCGAGCCGGATGCCCCGGTGCTGCAGGCCAAGCCCGGCGAGACGCTGCCGACTATCGTCGCGGAGCGCTCCGAGCTGCAGGACATCATCGAATCGGTCCGCAATGTTTCCAAAAAGGCCGACGAGGTGCTCGGCAATCTCGACGGGCTGATCAAGACAAACGCCGGCTCGATCACCAACACCGTCCGCAATGTCGAGAAATTCTCGCAGGCGCTCGGCGACAATTCCGGCAACATCGACAAGCTGATGTCGAGCTTCGGCCAGATTGCAGATACGATTGCGCCGCTCTCGCAGAAGCTGGGAACGCTGAGCGAGGAACTGACCTCGGTGGTCCGCTCGATCGATCGCGCGAAGATCACCGGTATCATCGAGAACGTCGACAAATTCACCGCTGCGCTCGGCGGATCGAGCGCGGATGTGTCGAAGGCGGTCAGCGACGTCGCTTCGATCACCGACAAGTTGAACCGCGCCGCCGATCAGGTCGAGGGCGTGCTCAAGGCGGCGCAGGCCTTCCTGAACACGCAGGACGGGCAGGGTGCCTTTGCCGAGGTCGCCAATGCCGCGAAATCGATCCGGGTGCTGGCCGACAATCTCGACAAGCGCACCGCCGAGATCACCGTCGGCATCAACCGCTTCACCGGCCCCGGCCTCCGCGACCTCGAGACGCTCGCCTCCGACGGCAAGCGTACGCTCGGGGATCTCAACCGTGTGCTGCGCAATGTCGAGCGCAATCCCCAGCAGTTCATCTTCGGCGGCCGTCCGCCGCTTCCCCAATACAGCGGATCGCGCTAGCCGATATGATTATGCCGAGTCTGCCCTCGCTGCTTCGTCGTCGTCTGCGCGCCGTGTCTCTGGCGGCGGCAGGCTCTTTGCTGCTGGCCGGCTGCGGCGGCGGATCGGCGCCGACGACCTATGACCTCTCGGCACCACGCGATTTCGGCCGAATCGGCGGGGGCGGCGGCGTGTTGATCGTCGCCCAGCCAACGGCGGTGCAGGCGCTCGATTCCGACCGACTGATCGTCAAGGATTCGAGCGGCGCGCTCTCTTTCCTCGGTGGGGCGCAATGGGCCGACCGGGTGCCCAATCTGGTGCAGACCCGCCTGATTCAGACCTTCGAGAACGGCAGCCGCATCGCTGCCGTTGGACGGCCGGGCGAACGCATCGTGCCCGATTTCCAGCTCAACACCGATATCCGCGCCTTCAACATCGACGCCGCTAGCGGCCAGGCCGTGGTCGAGATCACCGCCAAGCTGATCGGCGACCGCACCGGCAAGGTCCAGCGCGCCAGGCTGTTCTCGGCCCGCGTGCCGGCTGGCGCCGAGGGGGCAGGGGCGGCACAGGCCCTCGACCAGGCGCTGTCGCAGGTGCTGATCCAGATCGCCCGCTGGGCGCGCTGAGGCCTGCGCCTACGGCACCGTGGCGCAGCGCGTCCGCAGACCTCGCCTACCCGGTCCCTGTCGGGCACCGATCTTCAGGCTCAGCAACTGACGATGGCGCGACGTGGCGGCGCTGTCTCCTCGATGGCATCTCGCCCGGAAGCTCCCATCCAGAGGACCCGCGTCAGCGGCGTCCCGAAGGATGGCCCATGAGGCTCCGGGACCTGCTGTGAAGCATTCTTCGAGACGCCATGTCCGGCGAAATGGCTCCTCAGGATGAGGGCTCTCACGATCAGGTGTTGCCTCGCATCGGAGCCGGGGGCGCAGAAGCAAAAGAGGCCGCCTCCCGGGCGGCCTCTTCTGGTTTGCGCGCAAGGGCTGTTCTTACTCGAAGCGACCGCTGGCATGGGCCAGCATGGTGTAGACCTTGCCGGTTTCCGAGGTCAGGTAGGTCTTCGCCACCATCGAGTCGCGGTCGTCCTTGGCCGCTTCGCCGAGCAGGCGCTCGAACTCCTCGATATAGCGGTCGACCGTCTCCTTGAACTCGGTGTCGCGGCGATACTTGCGCCGGATCTCGTCGAACGTCTGCTGGCCCTGCAGCGTATAGAGCCGGCGGGTGAAGACGTTGCGCTCGCCGCGCTTGTAGCGCTCCCAGAGCTCGACGGCCGCGTCATGGTCGATCATCCGGGCGATGTCGACCGAGAGCGAATCGAGCTTCTCGATGCTGTGCGCCGTCGGCTTGGCCGCTTCCGGCGCCCGGTCGTCGCGTGAGGCGCGGCTGAGCAGGTCCGAGAGCCAACCCGACTTGGCGGGGGCAGGCTGCTCGACGGCGGCGCGGCGAGCCGGCTCGGCACGCTGAACCTCAGGCCGTACCGGCTCGGGGGCGGGGGCCGGGCGCACCGGCGCCGCCTGCGTCTCGGCCCGGGCCGGCTCCGGCGTCGGATCGATCGAGGCGCGCAGCGGCTCGGTCAGCACCGGCGCGCTCTGCACCGCGATCGAGGACGCGGCGCTGACGACCGGGACCGGCTGCTGATAGCTCGTCGTCGGCCGCCGCTCGCCCTGTGGGCGCGCGACATCGCTGCTGCGGCCCGAGCGCGAGACGATCTCGGTCAGCTCGTTGAGCGCCTTGATCTGGTCGGCGACGACGCGGCGCATGGCGGCGGTCGATTCCTGCGTCTCGCGCGGCAGCTCGAGCACGCCCTTCTTGAGCTCGGTCCGGGTCGACTCGAGCTCGCGATGGATCTCCGCAGACATGGCCCGCATGTCCTCGGCGGCGCTCTGAAAGCGCTCGGTGACCTTGGCGAACTCGCCGGAGATCTCGTTCACCACCTCCTCATAGGCGGCGCGCAGGGCCAGCGCCGTCGCTTCGCGCTCGCGGCCGCTGGCGGCGCGGATCGAGTCGAATTGCTGGGCGATGGCGCTGCTGGTCGACTCGGCTGCGTCGCCGAGCACGGTGCTGAGCTGGCGGGTGCGCGTCTCGGCGTTGCTGAGCGAATCGTCGAGCGCCGACGAGAAGGAGCGAGTGATCTGCTCGATGTCGTCGGTGCGCGTCGAGATCAGCTCGTGCAGGTGCTCCAGCGCCTCCTTGCGGTCGGCCAGGACGTTGCCGACGCGGGCCTCGACCTGCTCCAGCCGCTGCGCGACGGCGTTGAGCGCCGCGGCGTTGGCATGCGTGGTTTCGGTCATCGACGAGCCCTGCGCGTCGATCCGGGAGATCAGCGCTGCGGTGTCGCGCAGCGTTCCTTCCGAATAGCCCTTCAGCGTCGCGATTTGGCTCGCGACCTGCTCGGAGGTCCGGTTGGTCTCCTGCACCACCGTCGAGAGCACGTTCTGCAGCTCCTCGACCCGGCCCGACAGGCTGCCTTCGACGGCCGCGAGATTCTTGTTCGCGCCGGTGACGATCTGCTGCATCAGCTTGTTGGCCTCGCCGAGGCGGCCCAGCATGCTGCCGAGCTCGCTGCGCAGCTGCTCGTTGGTCTTGAGCAGCGCTTCGACGGAGTGGTTGGTGCCGCTCTCGATCGTCTCGCGCAGCGCGCCCGAAGCAAGCTCGAGCGCCTGGCTGATCTCGGCGCTGCGCTCCTGCAGGCCGGCGACCATGCTGTTGCCGCGCGTCTCGATATTATTGACCAGGGCCTCGCCGAGGTTGGCGAACTGGTTGGCGAGCGTCACGCCCTTGCGGCCGATCGCATCGACCACACCGTTGCCGCGCTCGTCGAACAGGGCGCGGAGTTCCTCGGTGCGCGTGATGAGCGCCGAGCTCATCCCGTCCGACTGCTCCGCCAGGGTCCGGGTCAGGTTGCGGCTGTGCTGGTCGAGCGTGTTCAGCATGTCGCCGCCACGCTCGTCGAACACGGCGCGCAATTCCTCGGTGCGGCCGGAGAGGGCGGTGGCGATGCCCTCCGAGCGCTCCTGCAGGATCTGGGCGATCTGGCTGCCGCGATGGCCGAGCGCATTGAGGATGCCGCCGCCGCGCTCGTCGAACACGGCGCGCAGCTCGTTCGAACGGTCGGAGAGCGCGGCCGCGATGCCGTCCGACTTCTCCTGCAGCGTCTGCGCGATCTGGTTGCCGTGCTGGTCGAGTAGGGTGACCAGGCCGGTGCCCTTGTCGTCGAACAGGGCACGAAGCTCGTCGGTGCGCGCACTGAACGATACCGCGACCGAGGCCGCGGCGCCGTCCAGGGTCTGGACGATCTTGTTGCCCTGCTGATCGAGCAGGGTGATCAGGCCGGTGCCCTTGCCCTCGAACAGCGCACGCAGCTCGTCGGTGCGGGCACTGAGCGAGCCGGTGACCGCATCCGCGGTGCCTTGCAGCGTCTGGACGATCTGGTTGCCGCGCTCGTCGAGCAGGGTGATCAGGCCGGTGCCCTTGCCGTCGAACAGGGCGCGCAGTTCCTCGGTGCGGTCGCCGAGCGAGCCGGCGATCGAATCTGCGGTGCCCTGCAGGGTCTGCGCGATCTGGCTGCCGCGCGCGTCGAGCGTGCCGGAGACCGTGTCGAGCCGGTTGACGACGCGCTCCTCGAACCGCGCCACGCTCTGGTCGAGCGTATCGGCGATCTGCAAAGCGCGCCCGCCCAGCGTCGCATTGATGCTGTCGGCCTTCTCGGCGAGCGTCTGCGTGAGCGCCTCGCTCTTCGTGGTGACGATCTCGCCGATCTCGTCGGCCTTGGCGGTGAGAGCACGGGTGACCTCGCGCCCGCCCTCGGCCATGACCCGGGCGATGTCGACCGTGCGCTCGACCAACGCCTCGTTGAGCGCGCTGGCGCGCGAACCGAGATTGCCGTCGATGCGGGCGATGAGCCCGTCGAGCGAAGTCGCGATCTCGGCGCTCTTGGCGCTGGAACGCTCCTCGAAGATCTTGATCTGCGTCTCCATGGCGGCGGCCGCTTCCTGCGTGCGCGCCATCATGGTCTCGGCGGCGTGCTGCGAGCGCTCGCCGATCCGCTCCGCCAGCGCTTGGCCTTCCTCGCCGAGCAGCTTCTCGACCTGGCCGAGGCGCAGCGTCACCTGGTCGGTGAAGGAGCGGGCGTCGTGGCCGAGCTTGGCGGCCAGCGTGCCGCCGCGGGTGACGATGATTTCCTCGAAGGCGCCGAGGCGAGCGCCGATCGTCGCCTCGATCTCGCGACCCTGGACGTCGAAGAGGCGGTTCAGCGCGTCATGCTTGCTGGCGAGCGACTCGTTGAGCGCCTGCGAGCGGGCATCGACCGAGCGCAGCAGCGATTCGGCATTGGCGGCGAGCGCCTGGTTGACCCGGCCGCCCTGCTGGGTGAGGGCGATGACCACGTCCTTGCCGGTCGCGGCGAGCAGGCTGCTGGCGCGCTCGGCCTCGGTCGTGAAGGTACCGCGCAGGGCTGTCGCCGCGTCGGTGACGCGGTCGGCGATCTCGCGCCCGTCGACATTGATCGCGTCGGCGAGGGATTTGGTCGCTTCGTCGAGACGGCTGGCCAGGCTCTGGCTCTGCTCGCCGATGAGGCTATGGACCTCGCGGCCGGTGGCGGTGAGGCCGGCGATGATCGCATCGCGCTGCGTGCCGAGCAGGGCGCCGACCTCGTCCCCGGCCTGGCCGAGGCGGGCAATGAAGCCGCTGTGCTGGTCGTCGATGACCGATTTCGCCGTCTCGCTGGCGGCGAGGATCTTGGCGGCGAGCGCTTCGCCGGTCTCGTCGAGCTGGCGATGCGCGGTCCCGCTCGCTTCGGCCAGCCGGTCGATCAGGGCGTTGCCACGCTCCGCCAGCAGGCCGTGCACCGAGCGGCCGACATCGGCGACGCGGGTGACGAGGGCCTGGCTCTGGCCGGAGAGCAGCTCCTGCATGTCCTGGCCGGTTGCGATGACGCGGCCGCTGAGCGCTTCGCCCTCGGCAATCAGAATGTTGCGCACGCTGGCGCCGGCATCGGTGAGCTGGGTCACCAGTGTCTCGCGCTGGCTGCCGATCGCGGTGTGGACCTCGGTGCCGACATCCGACAGGCGGGCGACGAGGCTGTCGCCGCGCTCGCCGATCGTGGCATGGACCTCGCGCGCGACTTCGGACAGGCGGGCGATCAGCCCGTCGCCACGCTCGCCGATCGCCGATTCGACGTCGCGGCCGGCATGGGCGACGCGGGCGACGATGCCCTCGGCGCGGTCGCCGAGCGTCCGGTGAATCTCCTCGGTGGTCTCCGACAGCTTGGCGACGAGGCCGTCGCCACGCTCGCCGATCACGCTCTCGATGCCGCGGCTGGCATCGGCGATGCGCGCGACGATGCCGTCGGCGCGGCCGCCAAGCGTCTGCTCGATCTCATAGGTGGTCTCGGACAGCCGGGAGACGAGGCCGTCGCCGCGCTCGCCGATCATGGCCTCGACGCTGCGGCCGGCATCGGCCACGCGATTGACGATGCTGTCGGCACGCTCGCCGATCGCATGCTCGACTCCCTGGCCGATCTCGGCCATGCGCAGCACCAGCCCGTCGCCGCGCTCGCTGATCGCTTCCTGCAGGCGCTGGCCGGTTTCGGCCAGACGGCCGACCAGATGGTCGCCCTGCTCGCCGATCGTGCTGCGGACCTCATGGCCGACGTCGGAGAGGCGGGTGACGAGGCTGCTCGCCTCTTCCGAGAACAGGCTGTGCACGGTCGCGCCGACGGCGGAGATGCGGGCGGTCAGTTCCTCGCCGCGCTCGCCGATCAGGTTGTGCAGACCCTTACCGGCCTCGTCGAAGCGCAGGGTGATCGAATCGGTCTTCTCGCGCAGCAGGTTGTCGACGGTCTGGACGGTGCCTTCGAGCTTTTCGACCAGCGTCTCGCCCTGGCTGGCGATCAGGCCGTGAACGGTGTCGCCGGCCTCCTGGATGCGGCTGACGACGAGTTCGTTCTGCTTGCCGAGCAGCATGTGCACGCCGCGGCCGACCTCGGCCAGGCGCGTGGTGACGCTCTCGCCCTCGCTGCTGATCGACGTACGCAGGCTCTCGCCGGTCTCGGTCAGGCGCTGGGTCAGGCTGGTGCTCTGCGTGTCGAACAGGTCGACCAGCGTGCGCCCGCTTTGCTCGAAGCGCTCGGCGACGGTCGCGCCGCGCTGGCTGATCTCCTCGGCGAGGGTGTCCCCGGTCGAGCGCAGCGTCTCGTTGACGGCCTCGGCGCGACTCGCCAGCGACTCGACGACCTGCGCGCCTGTCTCGCTGATGGCGCGGGTGACGTCGCGGGCGCCGGCGGTCAGGCCCTCGGTGAGGACGGCGCCGGTGCGCTCCAGCGAACCGGCGATCTCCTGGGCGCGGTTGTCGAGCACGGCGGTGACCGACTGGCTCGCGGCGGTCATGCGCTCGCTGACGTCGTGCGACGTCGACTGCAGGCGCTCGACCAGGTCGTTGCCGCGGCCGCTGATCTCGTCGACCATGCGCTCGCCGGCATGGCCCAGGGCCAGCGTGATCTGGTCGCCCTTGTCGGTCAGGCGCGAGGTGACGCGCTCGCCCGCCTCGGCAACAGCCTCGGCGATCGAGCGGCTGGCGGTTTCCAGGTCCTTGGTGATGCTCTCATGCGCGCCTGAGATCGCAAACTTCACCCGCTCGGCATTGCCGACGACGGATTCGCGCTGGGTCACCAGCTCGTCGATGAGGGAGCGCAGCCGGATCTCGTTGTCGGCATAGGCGCGTTCCAGCGTCGCGATCTCGCCGCGAACGATGGTCTCGAGCTCGCCGGCGCGGGCAACCGCGCGCTCGATGCCGTCGCCCATGGCGGCGACCTCGCGGCGGATGGTCTGGCTCAGCGACAGGACGGAATCCGTCGCGACGACTTCCGGCTCGGCCAGGCGCAGCGCGACCTCGGTCATTGCGCGCGAGACCAGCCGCATCTCCTGCGTGCGGCGATAGAGCGCCGCCAGCACGAAGAAGAAGACCACCGGCGTGCCGGCGCCGAAGGCGAGCAGGGCCCACTGCCCGGCTCCCCAGGCGGCCATGCCGGCCGGCAGGCCTTCGGTGAACGAGCCATATCGGCTGACGAGCGTGAAGCCGACACTGCCGAGCCAGACGAAAGCGGCCAGGACGGCCAGCCAATAGGGCCTGCCGGAGGGGCGGACGGCGAAGGCCTGGACGAGTGAAGAGGAGTCGCGGCGGTCGTCATTGGCGACGCGGCTGGTGTCCGGCGCGATGGCCGGGCGGGAGGGCGCGGGAAGCGGTTCGGATACGGCGTCGGCACTGGCCGGAGCGCTTTCGACCCGAGGCAGCTCGATCTTGAGCTCGTTCTCCCCGGTCGAGGGCAGCCTCGGTTCGGCCGAAGACTGGCCCTCGGTCTTCGACGGATCGAGCCTCAGCGCCTCCTCGATCGCCGACATTGCCGCTTCGGTCGGATCCTGGAGCTTGTTCTGCCGGGTCATGAATGCCGCCTCGCTACGCCACTTGCGACGGGCGCCACTGTCCGCCGCAGAGCAGCAACCGGCAGCCTCCAGCCGGATCCTACTAGCGACACGACGCCCATCGTTTACTGTCTCGAAGGGTAGTTGAGGCAAGCAGGGATTGAAACCCGTTTGACCGTCTGATTCACAAACGTCGTTAACGCCTCATTCACCATAACGGCGCTTCATGAGGGGTCAGAAGGCTGCGCGAGTTCCGCGGCTTAGACAAGAACCGAGTTCCCCATGCCCCAGACTGCCATCGATCTCGTGCATCTCGCCCGCCAGAGCGGCGGCGATGCCGAGCTGGAGCGCGAGCTGCTGACGCTGTTCGCCCAGCAATGCGCCCGCCAGCTGCGCGCCATCCATGCCGGAGACGCCAGTGTCGGCCGCGATGCCGCCCATACCTTGAAGGGAGCTGCCCGCGCCATCGGCGCCTGGCAGGTGGCCGAGGCCGCCGACCTGATCGAGCAGCAGCTGACAAAGGCCGATGCCGCGCCGCGCGAGGATGCGCTGGACGCGCTGACGCTCGCCGCGGCCGAGGCGCGCGCCGTGATCTCCCGGCTCGACTGCGCGGCCTGACGCCGCAGGACGGCAGGGGCGGCACGGCGGAGATCGCCGTTTCGCGCGCTTTCGAAATCTTCTAGAGATGCGATGTCGGCGGGCTCCCCGCTCGCGGACGATGTCCCTTTCGCGAACCTGCCCGTGGCCCGCCAGGAAGCCCGGCCGGTTCCTCCCGACCGCGCCAGCCGCGCAGCCGTCGCCAGGCGGCCGGAGTTCACGATGCCGAAGATCACTTACATCGACGCCCAGGGCACCAGCCGCACGGTCGAGGGCGAGACGGGGTCGACCGTGATGGAGGTTGCAGTCCGCAACGGCGTGCCGGGCATCGAGGCCGAATGCGGCGGCGCCTGCGCCTGTGCCACCTGCCATGTCTATGTCGACGAGGCCTGGGCCGAGAAGGCCGGCCACGCCGAGCCGATGGAGGAGGACATGCTCGACTTCGCCTTCGACGTGCGCCCGACTTCGCGCCTGTCCTGCCAGATCAGGGTGCGGGACGATCTCGACGGCCTCGTGGTGCGCACACCGGCGCGTCAGGGCTGAACTTTCACGAAGCACGCCGTCTTTCCTGACCATCGCGGCGATGGCACGGAATCGCGACAGGTTCTCTCCCGGAACGGGGGGAGAGATGGAGAGGGGGCCCTACGCTCCATCTGACCAGCCTGAGCGCTGCCCCTCGCAGACCCTCCCCCGTTCCCGGAGAGGGCTCGCGCGCGCTCGTCGGCCCATTTGATCGACCGCAAGGACGGCCGCGTTCGCTCCGGCCATGATCGCGCTGTCGGACGCCGGAGCCCATCGCGACGACGCGACGCTCTTCCCTTGCGGGATCGTGCTCCGACATAGTGCGCAGGCGTCGGTTCCGATCGTTCGACCATCAGGCCGGGCGGGCCACGCCGGAGGAGGATGCGATGTACAAATCGATTCTGGTCCCGGTCGATCTCGCCGAGGCCGAGCTGGCAGGACCGGCCATCGCCGCGGCCGAGGGGTTCGCCACCCAGTCCGAAGGCTCGATCAGGCTGATCTATGTCCGCTCGCTTGTGCCGATCACCTACATGGAATTCGTGCCGGCCGATTTCGACGCCGGCCAGCAATCCGAATCCGAAGCCAAGCTCGCCGAGATCGCCGCCAAGGTGAATCTGCCGGCCGAGCGCGTCTCGGCCAAGGTCCTGGTCGGCTCGGTCCATGGCGAGGTGCTGGCCGAGGCCGATGCCAGCGGTGCCGACCTGATCGTCATCGGCTCGCACGAGCCTGGCATGCTGGCCTATGTGATCGGCTCGAACGCCTCGACCATCGTGCGCCGGGCGAAGTGCTCCGTGCTGGTGGTCAGGTAGGGAGCTTCAGGCCGCAAGGCGGCCCGGGACGAGATCGTCGGGGACCTCGCCGCTCGCGAGGTCTCTCGGCTGGTTGAGCCGGATCATCGGCCAGACCTGCCAGAACGAGGCCGCCGCGAGCACGAGCCCGAGCCCCGCTGCGGCGGTCGCGCCCTGCTGCAGGGCACGCAGGCTGAAGAAGGTCAGCATCAGCATGGCGCCGCCGCCGGCGATCACCAGTGCCAGCCAGAGCAGATAGGGCTTGCCGGCGAGGAAGCGCGCCTTGGGATTCGCACGCACGATCGCCGTCGACAGCGCCGTGACGAAGGCATGATAGCGCGCATCGTCGCGGTCGATGTCGGTGAGTGAGCGCCAGGACAGGTTGCCGAAGCTGATCGTCCGGCCATCGCTCAGCCGCAACTGGGTCCGGAAGCCTTTCGACGAGACGTTGCTGGGCGCATAGATGAAGCGCACCTGCTCGACGGCCGAGAGCCTCACCTGGTCGACCTTGCGGGTCGAATCGATCTCCAGCATGTCGCCCTTGAGCCGATAGGCGATTTCGAAGCCGATCGGCTTCGGTCGCTGGCGCCAGAAGGGCAGGGTGGTGTCGTCGTCGGCGAGGGTCATGGCGGCAAGCTCTAGCCGTCATTCTCAGGCGGAGCAAAGCGCAGCCCCGAGAATCTGCTGAAAAAGATGCTCCCGTCGAGCCCGAGCATGACGAGCCATGCGTCTAGCGCGTCAGCGCCTTCATTGCCTCATCCAGGCCGTCGAGCGTCAGCGGGAACATCCGGCCGGCCATCAACCCGCCGATCTGACGGATCGACTGGGTGTAGCCCCAGAGGTTCTGCTGCACCGGATTGAGCCAGACCGATTTCGGGAAGCGCTCGGTCAGCCGCCGCATCCAGACCTCGCCGGCCTCCTCGTTCCAATGCTCGACCGAGCCGCCTGGCATGGCGATCTCATAGGGGCTCATCGAGGCATCGCCGACGAAGACGAGGCGATAATCGGCCGGGTAGGTGCGCAGCACGTCAAAGGTCGGGATCACCTGGTCGTGCCGGCGCCGGTTCTCCTTCCAGACCCGCTCATAGGGGCAATTGTGGAAGTAGAAATGCTCGAAATGCTTGAATTCGGCCCGCGCTGCCGAGAACAGCTCTTCGGCCAGCTCGATATGCCAGTCCATCGAGCCGCCGACATCGAGGAAGAGCAGCACCTTGACCGCATTGTGCCGCTCCGGCCGAAGCTTGACGTCGAGATAGCCGTGCTTGGCGGTTTCGGTGATGGTCTGGTCGAGGTCGAGCTCCTCGGCCGCGCCGGTGCGGGCGAATTTGCGCAGGCGGCGCAGCGCGATCCGCAAATTGCGCACGCCAAGCTCGCGCGTGTCGTCGAAATCCTTGAAATCGCGCTTGTCCCAGACCTTCACCGCCCGGAAATTGCGGTTCTTGTCCTGGCCGATGCGCACGCCTTCCGGGTTGTAGCCATAGGCGCCATAGGGCGAGGTACCGGCCGTGCCGATCCATTTCGAGCCGCCCTGATGCCGGCCCTTCTGCTCGGCGAGGCGCTGTTTCAGCGTCTCCAGCAGCTTCTCCCAGCCGAGGGCCTCGATCTGGGCCTTCTCCTCGTCGGTGAGGAATTTCTCGGCGAGCTTGCGCAGCCACTCTTCAGGAATGCCGACCTGCTCGAAGGCCTCGCCCAGGGTCTCGACGCCCTTGAAGACCTCGGCGAAGACGCGGTCGAAACGGTCGAGATGGCGCTCGTCCTTCACCAGGCAGGCGCGGGCGAGATAGTAGAACTCGTCGACGCGGTATTCGGCGAGTTCGGCCTCGACGCCCTCCAGCAGCGCAAGATACTCGCGCAAGGTGACCGGGACCTTGGCGGCGCGCAGATCGGTGAAGAGACGGAGGAACATCGCGCTACTGTGGCTAGCAGCGTCTCAAGGTCAAGCTGCGGCGGCTCGTAAGGCCGTTTAACCGATCAGCTTGCAGCGCAGGCTGATCGGTCAAGCGGCCTCCACACGCGGTGTGGGAGCCGCCGCTGTCTAGCAAGGCTCAGGCGACGGCGTCGGCCAGATCCTTGGTGACTTTGAATTTCACGACCGTCTTGGCCGGAACCTTGATGGTCGCGCCGGTCGACGGGTTGCGGGCCTCCCGGGCCTCGCGCTTGGCGGCTGCCAGCTTGCCGATGCCGCCGAGCGTGACGTCGCCGCCCGACTTCAGCGTCTTGGCGACCACGCCAGCGAGCGAGCCGAGAATGGCCGAGACATCGGCCTTGGTCTTGCCCGTCTCGTCCGCGATCGCGGCGATCAGTTCGTTCTTGGTCATGAAAACCTCCTGAGACCAATCTTGTTAAAATTGACGCTGCGCCGAATCCCAACGGGTACAGGCGCAACGCGGCGAATCGACGCGCTCTCGCGCACGAACCCGCCATTTGGCATGCTTGCCGGCGAAACACGACGGCATCGGCCGTACATACGCACAGCAATCGGCTTCGTTCCTGTCAAAAGCCGCGAAATTGGGGCGGTTTTCACCAGCTTTGTGGAGCGATTGACAAATCGCCTCGGGTTATTTGAAGCTTGAAATAATTCGGGGGAGCGGAACGCGGCATGAAGGCCATCATCATCGGCGGCGGCATCGGGGGGCTGTCATTGGCCCTGATGCTGCACGCGCGCGGCATCGCCGCGACAGTCTACGAGCAGGCGAGCGAGATCCGGGAGGTCGGCGTCGGAATCAACACGCTGCCGCACGCGATTCGAGAGCTGGCCGAGCTCGGCCTGCTCCCGGCCCTCGATGCCGTGGCGATCCGGACGCGCGAACTGGTCTACATGAACCGCTTCGGCCAGACCGTCTGGCGTGAGCTCCGCGGCCTGCACGCGGGCGCTCCGGTGCCGCAGTTCTCGATCCATCGCGGCCGGCTTCAGGGCGTGATCCGGGACGCCGTGGTCGAGCGTCTGGGGCCGGATGCGATCCGTACCGGCCGACGTCTGCAGGGCTTCCTGCAGGACGAGGGCGGGGTGACCGCGCATTTCGCCGACGCCAGGCTGGGCGAGGGCGGCGAGACGGCGCGCGCCGATATCCTGATCGGCGCCGACGGCATCCATTCGACAGTGCGCGCGCACTACTTCCCGAACCAGGGCGGGCCGCGCTGGAACGGCGTGCAAATGTGGCGCGGCGCCTGCGACTGGCCTGCCTTCCTCGATGGCGAGAGCATGATCATCGCCGGCGGCATGGCCGGCAAGCTGGTGCTCTATCCGATTGCCGAGGGCAAGAACCCGGGGACGCGCCTGACCAATTGGGTCGTCAACATCCGTACCGGTGATCCCGCCAAGCCGCCGCCGAAGGAGGCCTGGTCTAAGGCTGGGCGGCTGGAGGACGTGCTGCCTTTCGCCCGGCGTTTCACCGTGCCCGGCGTCGATATCCTCGCCTTGATCCAGGCGAGCGGCACCTTCTGGGAATACCCGATGTGCGACCGCGATCCACTGCCGCGCTGGAGCCATGGCCGGGTGACGCTGCTCGGCGACGCCGCCCATCCGATGTACCCGGTCGGTTCGAACGGCGCTTCGCAGGCGATCCTCGATGCGCGCTGCCTCGCCGACCTGCTGGTCAAGGCCGAGCATCCGCGCCATGCGCTCGCCGCCTATGAGGCTCTGCGCCTGCCGGCGACGGCGGAGATCGTCGCGATGAACCGCGGCGGTGGTCCCGAGCGCGTCATCGATGCGGTCGAGGCGCTCGCGCCCAACGGCTTCGACGATGTCGAGCGCGTCCTGCCCTATGGCAAGCGCGAGCAGATCGTGAAGGCCTATGCCGGCAAGACCGTGCTGTCGGTCGCGCAGCCGGCGAAGGGCTGAAGGAAACTCAGGCGCCTTCCGTCAACTCGACGATGCGTGCCTTCAGCGCGGTGTTTTCCTGTTCGAGCTGGCGCAGGCGCCGCATCAGGTCGAGCGGTACGGGCGCATCGTCCTGCTTCGCGGCAGCGGCGAAGGAGACGCCGATGCGCTCGGCGTCGCGCCAGCGGCTGCGCACCATCCGGCTTTCCCGCTTCACCGGCAAATAGAGCTCGAACAGCTCCGGCAGGGCGATGCTGTCCGGGAACACCAGGAGAGCGCCGTCTTCCGACAGGTTGCGGATCGTGCAGTCCAGCGTCGACTGGCGCTGGTTGAAGATGACCTTGCCGCCGATCAGGGTCCGGTTGCGGACCGAGCGGCGGCGTTCGGAGAACGGCGTTGCAGCGGACATTGGCCATGGCCCTGGTTCAAGCTCAGGTTGAGACCATGCCCGCTAATGCTCATGGTTGCAGCAGCAAGTCTTTTTTAACCTTAACTGCGCGGCTGGTCGTTCAGGCGCCGTCGGGCGGAGGCGGCAGGAAGTCGATCTCGTAACGCGCCGACAGGGCGACGACCTCCGCCGGGTTCTGCTCCTTCATCGAATGGATCGCCCAGAACAGGTCGTAGAGGCGCCCCGTGGGTGCGACCCAGAACAGGCATTTCACCGGCGCATCGCTCTTGTTGAACAGCCCGTGCGGGACGTTGCGCGGCAGCTTGATCAGGTCGCCGGGCAGGGCATGCGATTCCTGGCCGTCGAGCACGAGGTCGAGCCTTCCCTCGAGCATGTAGATGAACTCGTCCTGGGTCGGATGGATGTGCGGCGGCACGAAGGTGCCGGGCGGGAAGGTGGCGTGCCAGGAGAAGCTGTCCTCGCTCAGCATCTTCGGCACATAAGTCTGGCCGAGGATGTTCCAGGAGATCGCGTCGATCCCCTCATTGGCCCTGGTCACGCCGGCTGTGAGCGGTTTCATCGTCTGCTCTCCTTCAAAGATGCAGGAAGCGGTCCTTGACCGCACTGTCGCTGCGCAGGTCGTCGCTGCTGCCGCGCCAGGCGACGCGGCCCTTTTCCAGCACGACATGCCGGTCGGCGATCCTGGCGAGCGCGTCGACATTCTTGTCGATCACCAGGATCGACTCGCCCTCGGCCTTCAGCGCGGCGAGGCAGGACCAGATCTCCTGCCGGATGATCGGCGCCAGCCCCTCGGTCGCCTCGTCGAGGATGACGAGCTTGGGATTGGTCATCAGCGCGCGACCGATCGCCAGCATCTGCTGCTCGCCGCCGGAAAGCTGGTTGCCGCGATTGGCCTTGCGCTCTCTGAGACGCGGCAGGAAGGCATAGACGCGCTCAAGCGTCCAGCGGGCCGGGCCGAAGCGGCTGGCGGCGGTGGCGATCAGGTTTTCCTCGACCGAGAGCGTCGGGAAGATCTGGCGGCCTTCGGGGACGAGGCCGATCCCGGCCTGCGCCAGGCGGAAGGGGGCACTGCCGGTGAGGTCGACCCCGCCGAAGCTGACACGCCCCGCGCGGGGCCGGATCAGCCCCATGATGGCGCGCACCGTCGTGGTCTTGCCCATGCCGTTGCGGCCGAGCAGGGTCACGACCTCGCCGGCCCCGACCGCAAGGTCGACGCCGAACAGGATCTGCGCCTCGCCATAGCCGGCATCGAGGTTTTCGACGGTGAGCACGGACTAGCCCTCCTCGCCGAGATAGGCTTCGCGCACCGCCGGATCGGCCCTGACGGTCACAGGGTCGCCCGAGGCGATGACGCGGCCATAGACCAGGACGGTGACAGTATCGGCGAGCGCGAACACCGCCTCCATGTCGTGCTCGACCAGCAGCATGGCGTAGCGGCCCTTCAGGCTCCTGAGCAGGGCGATCAGGCGCTCGCCCTCTTCCTTTCCGACGCCGGCCAGCGGCTCGTCGAGCAGGATCGCAGCCGGCTCCAGCGCCAACGCCATGGCGATCTCCAGCGCCCGCTTCTCGCCATGGGAGAGACTGCCGGCCGGGACATGGGCGCGCTCGGAGAGGCCGACCGCATCCAGCGCGGCGCGGGCAGGGCGGTTCAGGCGCTCGTCGCTCGCCGCGTTGCGGAAGAAGGAGAGCGGATGGCTCGCTTTTGCCTGCACGCCGAGCGCGACATTCTCCAGCGCGGAGAGCGAGGCGATGGTCGAGGTGATCTGGAAGGTCCGCGCCAGGCCTTGGCGAGCCCGTTTCTCGGCGTTGAACAAGGTGACGTCCTCGCCGCGGAAGCGGATCGTGCCGTCGTCCGGCGTCAGCATGCCGGAGATCTGGTGGACGAGCGTCGTCTTGCCCGCGCCGTTCGGGCCGATCAGCGCGTGCAACTCGCCAGGCGCCACGGCGAGGCTGACGCCATCGGTGACCTTCAGCGCGCCGAAGGATTTGCTCAACGCCTCGAGGACGAGGACCGGCTCAGCCATGGCGCCCACCCAGCTTGCGCAGCATGCCGACGATGCCGCCCCGGGTGAACAGCACGAAGAGGATGATCATCGGCCCGAAGATGGCGCGCCAATGCTCGGTCACATGCGACAGCGCATCCTCGGCGATCAGATAGGCGATCGCGCCGACGATAGCGCCGTGCAGCGAGCCGACGCCGCCGAGCACCGCCATGAAGATCAGTTCGCCCGAACGCTGCCAGGACATGAAGGCCGGGCTGACGAACTCGGTGTGGTTGGCGAGGAAGAAGCCGGAAAGGCCCGCCAGCATGCCGCTGATCACATAGGCGACGAGGCGCACCTTGTTGACGTCGAAGCCGGTGACGCTGACGCGGACCGGGTTCTCGCGCGCTGCCCGCAGCACCCTGCCGAAGCGCGAGGCGACGAGGCCGCGCACCAGAAGATAGGCGCCGGCGAGCGCGATCAGCACGCTGTAGTAGAACGAGGTCCGGCTCGCGAACGGGTTGAAGCCCAGCAGCGTGCTCTTCTCGTAGAGCGTCAGCCCGTCATCGCCGCCATAGGCCGAGAGCGCCTGCGCCAGGAAATAGACCATCTGGCCGAAAGCGAGCGTGATCATGATGAAGGCGACGCCGCGCGTGCGCAGGCAGATCGCGCCGGTGATCGCGCCGAACAGGGCACAGACGCCTAGGATCACCGGCAGGATCACGAGCGCCTCGCTGCGCCCTTCCGTGATCATGATCCCGGTGACATAGGCGCCGATGCCGAGGAAGGCGGCATGGCCGAAGGAGACGAGGCCGCCGACGCCGAGGATGAGGTCGAGCGAGAGCGCCGCGATGGCGAAGATCAGCGCCCGCGTCAGCAGGGCAAGCCAGCCGGCCGGCATGCCGATGGAGACAGCGAGCGGTGCCAGCGCCAGCAGCAGGAACAGGATAGCCGGCAGCAGCACCTTGGCGCGCTCGCGCGGCGGCGCGACGCTGGTGACCTCGGCCGTCGTCGTCGCCGAGCTCATGTCCGGCCTCGCGCCGGGAGCAGGCCTTCCGGTCGCACGAAGAGCACCACCGCCATCAGCAGGTAGATCAGCATCGAGGACAGCGCGGCGCCGGTCGCCCGCGCCGAGGGGGCACTCATGAACAGCCGCAGCAGGTCGTTCATGAAGGAGCGGCCGAGCGTGTCGACGAGGCCGACGATCAGCGCGGCGACGAAGGCGCCGCGGATCGAGCCGATGCCGCCGATGACGATGACGACGAAGGCGAGGATCAGCACGCTGTCGCCCATGCCGGGCTCGACCGAGAGGATCGGCGCCGCCATCGCCCCGGCGAAGCCCGCCAGCATGGTGCCGAAGGCGAAGACGATCATGAACAGCTTGCGGATGTCGACGCCGAGCGCCGAGACCATCGGCGCATTGGAGGCGCCGGCGCGCAGCAGCATGCCGGTGCGGGTCTTCTCGACGATGAACCAGAGCAGGGCGCCGACCGCCAGCCCCGAACCGATCAGCGCGAAGCGGTAGGTCGGGTAGAGGATGCCGTCCATCAGCGCGACATTGCCGGTCAGGAATTCCGGCAGCGGCACGGAGAGGGGGGCGGCGCCCCAGATCATCTTGACGCCCTGGTTGAGCAGCAGGATCAGCCCGAAGGTCGCCAGCACCTGGTCGAGATGGTCGCGTTCATAGAGGTGGCGGAAGACCAGGAATTCGAGCGCGAGGCCGAAGACCAGCGCCGCCGCCAGCGCCAGCACGAGGCCGAGCACGAAGGAGCCGGTCAACGCGACGAAGGTCACGGCGAGATAGGCGCCGAGCATGTACTGCACGCCATGCGCCAGGTTGATGAAGTCCATCACGCCGAAGACCAGCGTCAGCCCTGCCGCCACCAGGAACAGCAGGATGCCGAACTGCAGCCCGTTCAGGATCTGGACGATGAGGAGGCCGGTGGTCATGGCAAAGCTATCCCGTCATGCTCGGGCTTGACCCGAGCATCTCGTGGAAGGAGATCCTCGGGTCGAAGCTGTGCTTCGCCCGAGGATGACGCTTCGCGTCACTTCAGCGCGCAATCCTTCGCGTGCGGGTCGGCATAGTCCTCGAACACCTTCTGGGCGATCTCGGTCTGGAACTTGCCGTCCGCCCGCTTGGCGACCTTGACCAGATAGAAGTCCTGGATCGGGTAGCCGTTGGTGTTGAACTTGAACTTGCCGCGCAGCGAGGTGAAGTCGGCCTTCTTGATCGCGGCGCGCAGCTTGTCCTTGTCGCCTGTGCCGCCGGCGGCCTTGACCGCCGAATCGATCAATTGCGCCGCGTCATAGGACTGCTGGGCATAGGAGCCGGGTACGATCTTGTACGCGGCTTCATAGGCCGAGACGAACTTCTTCGTCTGCGGGTTGTCCATGTTCGGAGCCCAGGTCATTCCGCCGAACATGCCGACCGCCGCATCCTGCTGCGCCGGCAGGGTCGACTCGTCGACCGTGAAGGCGGAGAGGAAGGGCACCTTGCCGGTGAGGCCGGCCTGCGACCACTGCTTGACGAAATTGACGCCGAGGCCGCCGGGCAGGAAGGCGAAGACCACGTCGGGCTTGGCCGAGGCGATCTTGGCGAGCTCGGCCGAGAAGTCGAGCGCGGTCAGCGGCACATAGACCTCGTCGAGGACCTCGCCCTTGAAGTAGCGCTTGAAGCCGGCGAGCGAGTCCTTACCGGCCTGGTAGTTCGGCGCGATGATGTAGGCCTTCTTGTAATTCTGGTCCTGCGCGTATTTGCCCAGCACCTCGTGGACCTGGTCGTTCTGGTACGAGGTCACGAAGAAGTTCTGGTGGCAGGCCTTGCCAGCCATGGTCGAGGGGCCGGCATTCGGGCTGATCAGGATCGCGCCGGAATCCAGCACCGGCTTGGCGATCGCGCCGAGGATGTTCGAGAACACCGGGCCGACGACGAAGTCGACCTTGCCGCCTTCGACGAAGCTGCGGACCTTGCCGACCGCGACGTCGGGCTTGAGCTCGTCGTCGATCACGGTGATCTGCACCGGCACGCCGCCGAGCTTGCCGCCGTTCTGGTCGACGGCGAGCTGGAAGCCGTCGCGGACCTGCTGGCCGAGCGCGGCCGCTGGGCCGGTCAGCACGCTGACCACGCCGATCTTCAAGGGCTCCTGCGCCTGGGCGGTAGCGAGCCCGAGTGCGAGCACGCCGGCGCTAAGCGACAGAGTGAATTTGAGCGTCATGTCCGATGTCCTCCCGGGACGTGGCAGATGCGACCGCCGGCGGGGTTCCCCAACCCTGTCCGGTGGTGTCGGCAGCCATATTGTTTCAAGCTTAAAATATCTGCAAGGGGGATCCTGCGGGTAATCTTTGTTCGCGGCTGCAGAGCGTCATTCTCGGGCGGAGCGAAGCTCAGACCCGAGAATCTCAGGACGAGGAGGTGCTGAGAGGAGCCTCCCCCTGCAAGAGATGCTCGGGTCAAGCCCGAGCATGACGCGTCCTTCGCTTACGCCTGCACGCCGTCGACGTACCAGTCCATCTTCGAGAGGATCTCGTCGCTGGCGGTCTCGCCGGCCTTGAGCCGCAGCGTGCCCTTCTGGTCCTTGAGCTCGCCGGTGAAGGGATGGAGCGTGCCGGCGACGATGCCCTTCTGGACCTCGTCCGCAGCGGCGCGCGCCGCCGGCGTGACAGCGTCGTTATAGGGCGCGAGCTGGACCATGCCGTCCTTGATGCCGCCCCAGACGTCGCCGCTCTTCCAGGTCCCGTCCATCGCCTCCTTGACGCGCTTGACGTAGTAGCCCGACCAGTCGTCGACGATCGCCGAGAGATGGGCCTTGGGAGCGAAGGCCTTCATGTCCGAGGCCTGGCCGAAGGCGAAGACGCCGCGCTGCTCGGCCGCCTGCAGGGCCGCCGCAGAATCGGTGTGCTGGGTGATCACGTCGCAGCCCTGGTCGATCAGCGCCTTGGCGGCATCGGCTTCCTTGGCCGGGTCGTACCAGGTCGAGGCCCAGATCACCTTGGTCTTGAAGTTCGGGTTCACCTTCTTGGCGGCGAGATGGAAGGCGTTGATGCCCATCACCACCTCGGGGATCGGGAAGGAGGCGATGTAGCCGGCCTGTCCGGACTTCGACATGTGCCCGGCGATGGTGCCGATCACGGCCCGGCCCTCGTAGAAGCGGGCATTGTAGGTCGCGACATTCTCGGCGCGCTGATAGCCGGTGGCGTGCTCGAACTTGATCTTCGGGAACTGCTTGGCGACCTGGATCGTCGGGTTCATGAAACCGAAGGAGGTCGTGAAGATCAGCTGGTCGCCGGCCTGGGCGAGCTGGCGGATGGCGCGCGCCGCATCCGGGCCTTCGGCGACGTTCTCGATGAAGCTGGTCTTGACCTTGTTGCCATAGGCGGCCTCGACCGCCTTGCGGCCCTGGTCGTGGGTCCAGGTCCAGCCATGGTCGCCGACCGGGCCGACATAGACGAAGCCGACGCCGAACGGCGCCTGGGCGCGCGCGCCGGCCAGCGGCAGGGCCGCGCTGGCGGCCGCGCCGGCGAGAAGGGTGCGGCGGGGGGTG
>NZ_LNCQ01000019.1:0-370 GCF_002831785.1 Allobosea sp. FBZP-16
TGCAGGTCGGACCAGGCGAGCGGGCCGGTCTCGGGCGCGCCAGCCGGACGCGCCAGCCCGGCGGCGCCCATCAGGAAGCGGCTGGTGAACAGGCCGAGCTTCTGGTTCGCGTCCCAGTT
Organism: Allobosea sp. FBZP-16; assembly: GCF_002831785.1. NCBI lineage: Bacteria > Pseudomonadati > Pseudomonadota > Alphaproteobacteria > Hyphomicrobiales > Alloboseaceae > Allobosea > Allobosea sp. FBZP-16. The sequence goes on from NZ_LNCQ01000019.1 coordinate 120, forward strand.
GGCCGGGGTCGCACCGGAGGTCGCCACCAGCTTCACGATGCCATCGCCTGAGCGCGGCTTGGCCGGGGTGAAGCCCGGAGCCGAGACCGCAAGCAGGCTCTCGCCCTTGCGACCGGTCTCACCGGTGAAGCAGGCGTCGATCATCACGATCAGCTGGCGCTGCACTCCGATCTTCTGCCGCACCAGTTCGAGATTGCGGTACAGCGTCTGCAGCGCGTAGCCGCTCTCGACGACGTTGGGATTGCCGTCAT
>NZ_LNCQ01000019.1:380-581 GCF_002831785.1 Allobosea sp. FBZP-16
GAATACATTCGACCGGCCCGGTACGACGCTGCGCCAGAGCTGGCTGCCCTGCGGATTAACCTCGCTGCCGAACATCTGGGTGAACTCACCGAGCGTGGCATCCTTTACCAGGAAGACGTTCTGCTCGCGGAAGCCGAGCGTGCCGGTGAGGTAGGCCTTGATTGCCTCGGCATCGTTATGGGCGAAGTCGACAGTGCTGGT
>NZ_LNCQ01000018.1:0-1199 GCF_002831785.1 Allobosea sp. FBZP-16
TCGATCGCGACCATGCCGCGCCAGAAGCCGAGGCCCGCGCACGCGACCAGCACCAGGACCGTGCCGGCGGCGGCAAGGCCCTTCCAGTTCCGCAACGCCCAGGCTGCCAACATCTAGAGGCCCTCGCGGCAGAGGGCGCGCTCGGCCTGGCGCCGGCGGGTCAGGCCGGGAAAGACGATGCCGCCGGCCTTGTTCCATTTCAGCAGGGCATCGCAGGCCGTCGCTGGCTGGCCGGCGTTGAGCAGCCGCGCTACGCTCGACTTGCAGTAGGCGCCGGTGCCGACATTGTAGGCGAAGGAGACGATCGCGACCTGGCGCTTCTCGGGCATCGGCACGCTCGTGCAGGCCAGAACGCCCTGCTCGAACTCCTGCAGCCCCTTGAGCAGCATGGCGTCGCACTCGGCCTTGCTGTGCCGATCGCCGAGCTTCACCCCGCGGGTTTCGCCGTAGCAGACGGTCGCGACGCCGACGACGTCGCGATAGGCGTTGAGACGCAGGCCCTCGAAGCCACCGACCAGCGAGACGGCGACCGCCGCGGCCGCCGTGCCCTTCTGCAGGCGGGTGCGCGGACGCAGGGACAGCACCGCGCTCATTGCTGGGCTCCGGCGCCGGAGACGGTCTCCTGCGCGACCAGGCGGGCCACGAAGGCGCCGGCCGTGGCGAAGAAGGACAGGGCGGCGAAGACGCCCGCCGGCACCGGGAGGACGGATTGCAGCAGCGGCAGCGCGACCTCGGCACCCGAGAGGAGGCCGGCGAGCAGGAGCAGCCGGATCGACCAGGCGTAGCGCAGGATCTGGCGCCAGTTCCAAACGAGCGCGAACCGCATCAGGAGCCCCCGATCGCGGCGAAGAAGCAGAGCAGCTTGCCGGAGCCGTCGATGCAGAGATGGAAGCGGCCGTCAGGCGAGGCCTTGCTCTCGCGATAGGGGATCGCGATCACCAGCGGGTCGGCCCGGACCTTCGGCCACATCGGGTGGCTGCCGGGCTGGACCGTCACCTGATAGCCGCCCGCCCCCTCGCGGACGGTTTCGGGCGAGATCTCGGCGCAGTCGCGATCGGAACAGCAGGTGTAGGGATAGGACCAGCCGGACATGGCCTGATGGGCGCTCGCCGCGCCGTGCCAGCCGGCAGCGAGCACGGCGACGAGCAGGCATAGCCAAGCAAGCAGGCAGTGACGCATCGACTGGTCTCCGGCGCGGG
>NZ_LNCQ01000017.1:0-19988 GCF_002831785.1 Allobosea sp. FBZP-16
GGCGCCTGGGCGACGAGCGCCGGGCGAGCCGGCGGCTCGGGAGCCGGGGCGGGGGCCGGCGCACGATAACGCTCCTGCTGCGGCTCGGAGGCCTCGGCGATCATCGGGGCGCTGCGGCCGCCGGCGCTGGCGCGCGGCAGGCTGGCGAGGACGAGATCGGACATGATCTTGTCGCGCGAGGCGCCGGAGCGCCCGCCGAGCACGATCGAGACGATCTGGCGGCCTTCCGACTTGGCCGAGGTCATCAGGTTGAAGCCGGAGGCGCGGGTGTAGCCGGTCTTGATGCCGTCGACGCCCTCGATCTTGCCGAGCAGGCGGTTATGCCCGCGAATCGTGCGCGAGCCGTACTGGAAGGAGCGCATCTGGAAAAGCGGGAAGTAGCGCGGGAAACGCTCCTGGATCGCCCGGGCCAGGATGGTCAGGTCGCGCGCCGTGGTGATGTTCGGCGGCGAGTTCGGCAGGCCGTGCGGGTTGTAGAAGCGGGTCGAGTCCATGCCGAGCGAGCGCGCCTTGCGCGTCATCTGCTCGGCGAAGGCCTCTTCGGAGCCGGCGATGGCCTCGGCGACCACGACCGAGGAATCGTTGGCCGAGAGGGTGATCATGCTCTTGATCGCGTCCTCGACCTCGATGGTCGAGCCGGCGCGCAGGCCGAGCTTGGTCGGCGGCTGCGAGGCGGCGTAGGACGAGACCTTGAGCTCGGAGTTCATGGTGAAGCGGCCGCGCTCCATCTGCTCGAAGAGCATGTAGAGCGTCATCACCTTGGTAAGGGAGGCCGGGATGCGCGGCGCATCCTCGTTGACGGCGTGCAGGGTGCGCCCGCTCTTCACGTCGACGACCATCGCCGCATAGGGCGGGGCATAGCCGCCCGAGACATGGCGGCGCTTCTTGCGCGCCGCCTCGGCGGGGGAGACCGTCGCTGTCAGCACGACGGCAGCAGCACTCACCACCCCGATGAACGCAAGCCAGCGCCCGCGTCGGGACCCAACGCAACCAGAAGCCATGCAACTCGCCTCAACTAAACCCACCCGTCCGTCGCAGGCTTTGCAGCGTGGCGCGAAGGACACAGATAAGGAGGTTAGGCGGATGCGGTTACGGAGCGGTTAAGCACCGGACGGCTTTCGCATGACCATTTCGCACGGCTGTCACATGGAACGGTCAGGTTGCAAACCGTCGCCGGTGCACGCTGGGGGGCTCTGCGTTTGATGCATTGCAGCGCAAGCTTGACTTTTATGTTGCGGTGCACAATATCAGTAAGCGCCCCGGTGATGGACCTTTTCATCTGACCTAGGGGGCACGGAACCCGGGCCACTCCGGCTCGTCAGCAGAGGCGGCGCATCAGCGCTGAAAGGGACACCATGATCCAGCAGTTCGAGACCATCCAGAAGGCTTCCAAAGAGAACGTCGACGCCGCCCTGAAGGCTTTCGGCGCCACCTCGAAGGGCGTGCAGGCTCTGGCCGTCGAGGCCACCGACTACGCCAAGAAGTCGTTCGAGGCTGGCACGGCCACGATCGAGAAGCTTGCCGGCGTGAAGACGCTCGACAAGGCCATCGAGATCCAGTCGGATTACGTCAAGACCGCTTTCGAGGGCTATGTCGCCCAGGTCACCAAGGTCGGCGAGCTCTATGCTGCGATCGCCAAGGACGCCTACAAGCCGTTCGAGGGCATCGTCGCCAAGGCCGTCCCGACCCCGGCCAAGTGATTGCAGTCGAGTGATTCTGGCGCGGCCGGCTTCGCGCGGCTGCGGCTGATCACGACTTGAATTCAAGAAGCCCGGCCTTGGCCGGGCTTCTTTGCGTTTGGGCTCCGTCCGGATGCGCCTTCGCGGCAATGCTCTGGCAACTGGCGGGCGGCTCTCTGCCTGCGTCGCGTTCAGCCTGACGGCAGCGACCCGACCCAGGAGCCGCAATGAGCCGTTCGACGATTGCCATGGACGCATCGACCGCCACCGAGGCGCCACCGGCGAACGAGTTCCGTGAGCCGCCCCGGGAGGCCTGGTACTGCGTCAAGAGTGCCGGCAGCCTGGCGACCGGCGCGATGGCGAGCGTGACCGTTCTCGGCGAGCAGGTCGTGATCGGCCGTACCAAGCTCGGCGAGCTGTTCGCCCTGCGCGATCGCTGCCCGCATCGCGGCGCGCCCTTGTCCGAGGGGCGGTTCGACGGGGTCGCGATCACCTGCCCCTTCCATGGCTGGCGCTTCGGGGCCGATGGCCGCTGCCGGGCGATGCCGACGCTGGTCGATGGCGACGTCACCGATCCCGGCCAGGTCAAGGTCGGCGAATTCCCGATTCGCGAGAGCGACGGCGTCATCTGGCTCTACCTCGGTCAGCGGCCGGAGCTTGCGCCGCCGGTGCCTGCCTTGGCCCTTGCGGGCAAGACGCGCTGCCGCGTCGCCGTCTCGGTTCTGGTCGAGGCCTCCTATGATCTCAGCGTGCTCAGTCTGATCGACCCCGGCCATGTCGGCTACGTCCATAACGCCTGGTGGTGGCGGCCGACCGCGACGGCACAGGAGAAGGTCAAGGACTTCGAGCCGCTGCCCTTCGGCTTCCGGATGAAGGCGCACAAGGCGGCGGCGAACTCGCGCGGCTATCGCCTGCTCGGGCGCCCGCAGACGGAGGTCGACTTCCTGCTGCCGGGCCAGCGGATCGAACGGATTCGGCTCGGCGAGCGCGCGATCGTCAACGCGACCTTCGCCACGCCGATCGATGCGCGCCGGACGCTGCTGACCAATGTGCTGCTGTCGGACCTGCCGCAGCTCATGCCGCTCGCGCCGGTGATCAGATGGGCGGGGCACGCCTTCCTGCGCCAGGACCAGCGGATTCTCGAACTCGCCCAGCAAGGGCTGGAGCGCAAGCCGACCATGCTGCTGCTGGGGCAGGCCGACCGGCTGGCGCAATGGTATTTCTGCCTGAAGCGCGACTATGCCGCAGCTCGCCGGGAGGGCACGGTTTTCTCCAATCGGCTTGCTCCGGAGCGCCTACGCTGGCGAACCTGACGGTCAGGTGCAGCTGCCAAGCCCCTGAGAAATTTGGCTATTCCGGCCGCGCTCCAGTGTTGTCCGCTGCAAAAAGGGCGCTTTGCTGTGGCATGCGCTCGGAACGGGCTGGCGAAGCGGGGGAGACGACTGTAAATTCGTGAGCGAAGCACTATCTTGATGTCAGCCTTCGGGACGGACACCTTGAGCCAAGCAGCCACGACGCCCATCGATGAGGACCTGCCAGCCGGCAACACGCCGTGCGGGGACGCGTCCTTTTTTGCGCCGCGTCTGGCATCGAAGCCGCGGGCGCCATCCGGCCCGACCGACAATGACCGCAGCGGAACCGGCACTGCGGTCCTGACCCGCACGAGGACGCGCAAGCCCAATCTCTACCGCGTGCTGATCCTCAACGACGACTACACGCCGATGGAATTCGTGGTGCATGTGCTGGAGCGGTTCTTCAACAAGGACCGGGCCGAGGCGACGCGCATCATGATGCACGTCCACCAGAATGGCGTCGGCGAATGCGGCGTCTTCACCTACGAGGTCGCGGAGACCAAGGTCACCCTGGTGATGGACCTCGCCCGCAAGCACATGCATCCGCTGCAATGCGTGATGGAGAAGAAGTAGCTTTGAACATCATCCTTTCGAAACTGGACTGGGAGCGCTGACCTTGCCGAGCTTCTCGCGCAGCCTCGAACAGGCGCTTCACCGGGCCCTCGCGCTCGCCAATGAGCGCCACCATGAATATGCGACGCTGGAACACCTGCTGCTGGCGCTGGTCGACGACCAGGACGCAGCCGCGGTGATGCGCGCCTGCAGCGTCGATCTCGACACGCTGCGCCGCAACCTCGTCGACTACATCGATGCGGAATTGACCAACCTCGTCACCGACGGGCGCGACGATTCCAAGCCGACCGCCGGCTTCCAGCGCGTGATCCAGCGCGCGGTGATCCATGTCCAGTCGTCCGGCCGGGAGGAGGTGACCGGGGCGAACGTGCTCGTGGCGATGTTCGCCGAGCGCGAGAGCCACGCCGCCTACTTCCTGCAGGAGCAGGACATGACCCGTTACGACGCGGTCAACTACATCAGCCACGGCATCGCCAAGCGCCCCGGCGCCAGCGAGAGCCGGCCCGTGCGCGGCGCCGAAGAGGAGCCGGAGCAGCGCGAGCAGCGCAGCGAGCAGGCCCAGGACGGCGACAAGGACAAGAAGAAAAAGGAAAGCGCCCTCGAGGCTTACTGCGTCAACCTCAACCGCAAGGCGCGCGACGGGCGCATCGACCCGCTGATCGGCCGCGAGGCCGAGGTGCAACGCACCATCCAGATCCTCTGCCGCCGGCAGAAGAACAATCCGCTGCTAGTCGGCGATCCCGGCGTCGGCAAGACCGCGATCGCCGAGGGCCTGGCGCTCAAGATCGTGCGCGGCGAGGTGCCCGAGGTGCTCGAGGATGCGACCGTCTTCTCGCTCGACATGGGCACGCTGCTCGCCGGCACGCGCTATCGCGGCGACTTCGAGGAACGCCTCAAGCAGGTGATGAAGGAGATCGAGCAGCACCCGAAGGCGGTCATGTTCATCGACGAGATCCATACGGTGATCGGCGCCGGTGCGACCTCGGGCGGCGCTATGGACGCCTCGAACCTGCTGAAGCCGGCGCTGGCTTCGGGCGGGCTGCGCTGCATCGGCTCGACCACCTACAAGGAATACCGCCAGTATTTCGAGAAGGACCGGGCACTGGTTCGGCGCTTCCAGAAGATCGACGTCAACGAGCCGTCGGTGCCGGACACGATCGAGATCCTCAAGGGGCTGAAGCCCTATTTCGAGGAGTTCCACAAGCTGCGCTACACCAACGACGCCATCAAGGCGGCGGTGGAATTGTCGGCGCGCTACATCCATGACCGCAAGCTGCCGGACAAGGCGATCGACGTGATCGACGAGACCGGCGCCTCGCAGATGCTGGTGGCCGAGACCAAGCGCAAGAAGACGATCGGCGTCAAGGAGATCGAGGCGGCGATCGCGACGATGGCGCGCATCCCGGCCAAGACCGTCTCCAAGGACGATGCCGAGGTGCTGCGCAACCTCGAGACCACGCTGAAGCGCACCGTCTACGGTCAGGAGAAGGCGATCGAGGCGCTGTCGTCGTCGATCAAGCTCGCCCGCGCCGGCCTGCGCGACGGCGAGAAGCCGATCGGCTGCTATCTCTTCGCCGGCCCGACCGGCGTCGGCAAGACCGAGGTGGCGCGCCAGCTCTCGCTGTCGCTCGGCGTCGAGCTCGTGCGCTTCGACATGTCGGAATACATGGAGCGCCACACCGTCTCGCGGCTGATCGGCGCGCCTCCGGGCTATGTCGGCTTCGATCAGGGCGGCCTGCTGACCGACCAGATCGACCAGCATCCGCATTGCGTGCTGCTGCTCGACGAGATCGAGAAGGCGCATCCCGACCTGTTCAACATCCTCCTGCAGGTGATGGACCACGGCAAGCTGACCGACAACAATGGCAAGCAGGTCGATTTCAGGAACGTCATCCTGATCATGACCACCAATGCCGGTGCCGCGGACATGGCCAGGAATGCCTATGGCTTCACCCGCCAGAAGCGCGAGGGCGACGATACCGAAGCGATCAACAAGCTATTCGCGCCGGAATTCCGCAACCGGCTCGACGCGACGGTCTCCTTCGGCCATCTGCCGAAGAACGTCGTGGCCCGCGTCGTCGACAAGTTCGTGCTGCAGCTCGAGGCGCAGCTCGCCGACCGCAACGTCACCATCGAGCTCTCTGACGAGGCGCGCGAATGGCTGGTCGAGAACGGCTATGACGAGGCGATGGGCGCCCGGCCGATGGCCCGCCTGATCCAGCAGACGATCAAGACGCCGCTTGCCGACGAGGTGCTGTTCGGCCGCCTGAAGAATGGCGGCGCGGTCAGAGTCGTGGTGATCCAGTCCGAGACCGGCATCAAGGTGCTCGGCCTCGAATTCCCCGACGGGCCGGTCAAGCCCAAGCCGGAGAAGGACGTCGCCGCCGCAGCCGAGAAGCGCACGCGCAAGCCGCGGGCGAAAACGCCGGGCAAGGCCAAGGCGGCCGGCTCCGGCAGCGCCAAGCGCGGTCCGAAGCCGGATGCTCCGGTCGAGCCGCCGAAGGCGCGCAGCGTCCGTACCGTCCCGAAGGTTCCTTTGACCAAGGCTTGATCGGTGTTCTTCAAGCGCAAATCGGACAGTGTCTGGGCTCAGGAGGGAGAGGTCGCCGCGCAGGCGGCCGCTCCTGCGCCCAAGGAAAAGCTCGGCTGGTTCGAGAAGCGGGCCCGCCGGCGCCGGCGGCGGATCATCTTCGAGGAAGTGCTGGGCTGGATCATGGTCCCGGCCTTCCTCTATCTGCTCTATCTCGGCTATCGCGCCGTCGGCGGCATCCCGAAGGAAGGTATGGATTTCTTCCAGGAGATCATCGGCCTCGCGATGAAGAGCTTCTGAGCCGACTTGCACTGGGCGCAAGGCCGGCGCGCGGTCTGGTGGCTGTCATGCGACCAGCGTCATGCGCTTTAAGCAAAAGGGCTCGCAGCTGCTGCGGGCCCTTTTGCGTATCTTTCGGTGCGATGATCCGATCCCCGAGCTCATGGCCCTTTGATCGCAGCAGAGCGCTCCCGCCAGGGACCGCATGCAGAGCGATGGCGAGATGACCGAGGCTGCCCCCGATCAATGGCTCAGACCATGGGCGCGCGGCTTTCGCGATGCTGCGATGCTGCCTGCCTGGGTGGTCGGGCTCTCGCTGATGGGCGTGGGCACATTGGCGCGCGATGTCGGCTATCCGGTCGAGGCCGCGGTGCTCTCGACGATCCTGGTCTGGGCCGGCCCGTCGCAGGTGCTGTTCTTCGCTTCGATCGCGGCTGGCGCCGCCTGGAGCGCCATCGCGCTCGCCATCGGCTTCGCCTCGCTGCGCTTCCTGCCGATGACAGTGGCGCTGCTGCCGCTGCTGCGCCGGCCGGGGCAGAGCGTGGCGCAGCAGATGCTGATCGCGCATTTCGTCGCCGTCACCGCCTGGGTCGAGGCGCTCAGGCGGCTGCCGAACATCCCGCCCGAACAGCGCGTCGGCTATTTCCTCGGCTTCGCCAATGCGCTGATCGTCGTCAGCGCGTTCTGTACCTATGCGGGCTTTCATCTCGCCGGCGTGGTGCCGGCGCCGGTCGCGGCCGGATTGCTCTGCCTGACGCCGATCTTCTTCCTGTCCTCGATGGTCGCCGGGGTTCGCGGCCTCGGCGACACCATCGCGATCGGGCTCGGTCTGGCGCTTGCGCCAGCGGCCGGCTGGGCGATCGGCGGCGGTTTCGACCTGATCGCCAGCGGCATCGTCGGCGGGAGCGTCGCCTTTTTGATCCAGCGCTGGCGCAAGGCGCGAAAGGCGGGCGCATGACCCAGCCGATCGCCTTCCTCGACGGGCCATGGTGGCCCTATCTCGCGCTTGTCCTGTTCGCGGTGCTGCCGACCGAGATCTGGCGCTGGCTCGCCGTCGCCTTCGCGCGGAAGCTCGACGAGCGATCGCCCTGGCTCGAATGGGTCAGGCTGGTCGCGACCTCGCTGCTGGCCGGCGTCGTGGCCAAGCTGGTCCTGGCGGCGCCGGGTGCGCTCGCCGGCGTGCCGCTCGCGGTAAGACTGGCAGCGCTCGCCGTCGCCGTCACGGTAGTGCTCGCCTTTCGCCGCCGGGTGATGCTGGCGGTGCTTGCGGGCGAGGCGGTGCTGATCGGCGGCGCTGTCTGGCTGGTATGATCGCTCAGGCTGCCGCCAGCGAGATGTGCCGGAGCTTGTCGGGATTGCGCACGACATAGATCGCATGGACGCGCCCGTCGCGGATGTCGAGCGCGGTCGCCTGCAGGGTCTCGCCGCGTTCGAGGCTGAGATAGCCGGGCATGCCGTTGATCAGCACCGGCTTGTACAGCGTGGTCGATTTCTGCTGGCTGATCACCTTTTTGGCGATGCCGGCGAAGAAGCGCAGGACGCGCTCGATGCCGTGGAGCGGATTGAGGATCGCCAGCACCTTGCCGCCGCCATCGCTGTGGAAGGCCACATCCTGTGCCAGCAGCGTCTGAAGGTCGCTGGTGTCGGCTTTGTGCGCGGCCTTGAAGAAGGCCTCGACGAAGCGCTTCGCTTCGGCCGGATCGATCTTGTTGCGCGGCGGCATGTCGATGCGGACATGCTCGCGGGCGCGCTTGGCGAGCTGGCGGCAGGCGCTCTCGCTGCGATCGATGGTGCGGGCGATCTCGGCGAAATCCAGCTCGAAGACGTCGTGCAGCAGGAAAGCGGCGCGCTCGAGCGGCGAAAGCCGTTCGAGCGCCAGCATCAGCGCGATCGGGGCGTCGAGCTGGGTGTCGACATCGGCTTCGGCGGCGCCGATCTCCTCGACCAGCGGCTCGGGCAGCCAGGCGCCGACATAAAACTCGCGCTTGCTGCGGGCCGATTTCATCTGGTCGAGACAGAGCCGCGTGACCGTGCGGGCGAGATAGGCGCGCGGCGCCTCGACCTCGCCCTGGGTTACGTCGCGCCAGCGCAGCCAGGCCTCCTGAACGATGTCCTCGGCATCGCTGACCGAGCCGAGCATGCGATAGGCGAGGCGGGTCAGGAAACGGCGATGCGTCTCGAAGAGATCGTCCGAGGCGGTCATGGCAGTGTCTCAGGCGGCGGCCTTGGCCGGGCGGTCGTTTGGGTGGCTCGTGCGGAAGCCGATGGCGATGCGGTTCCAGGTGTTGATGGTGCCGATCAGCAGGGTGAGCTTCACGGTTTCCTCCGGACTGAAATGGCGGAGCACGTCCTCGTAAGCCTCGTCCGGCGCATGGGTCTGCGCGATCAGGGTCAGCGCGTCGGTCCAGGCGAGGGCGGCGCGCTCGCGCGGGGTATAGAGCGCCGACTCGTGCCAGGCGTCGAGCAGGAAGAGGCGGGCCGGGTTCTCGCCCTCCTTGATCGCGTCTGAGGAATGCATGTGCAGGCAATAGGCGCAGCCATTGATCTGCGACGCCCGCATCTTCACGAGGTGGATCAGGCTGTGCTCGAGGCCGCTCTCCTTGATCGAGGCTTCGAGCGCGATCATCGGCTTCATGGTGTCGGGAGCGGTGGTGTAGGGGTTGAGGCGCTTGCTCATGACGGGGCTTTCGGATTGAGGCGATTCCGGCCCGGCGACGACCGGGCCAGCAGGTTACATCGGTGCAGCGTCAGGCCGCGGCCTTCTCGCGGCGACGATCGTTCGGATGCAGCGTGCGGAAGCCGCAATTGATCCGGTTCCAGAGATTGATCATGCCGATGGCGACCGACAGGTCGACGCAATCCTTCTCGTCGAAATGCTCGCGCAATTCGGCGAAGGCCTCGTCGCTCGGGCTGCGGTCGACGAGCCGCGTCAGCTCTTCCGTCCAGCGCAGGACGGCGCGCTCGCGCGGCGTGAAGAGCTCGGACTCCTCCCAGGCGCTGAGCAGAGCGATGCGGATCTCGCTCTCGCCGGCCTTGCGCGCATCGGCGATGTGCATGTGCAGGCAGTAGGCGCAGCGGTTGATCTGCGACGCCCGGATCTTCACCAACTCGAGCAGGCTGTGCTCCAGCTTCGACTGGTTGACGTAGTCCTGCAGGCCGAGCATGGCCTTGTAGGCGTCGGGGGCGGTCTGGAAGCCGTTGAGGCGCTGGGTCATCGTAGTCTCCATCGGGTGGTGATGAAGACAGGACGAGGCAGCCAGCGCCCGCGTGACATGCTCCTCAAAGATTTTTCAGCGCAGCCCGAATTTTTTCTGCGGCCGCCGCCAGATCCTCGGGCTTCGCCATCTCGCTGGCCGGCGGCTTCATCGCAACGCCGTCATGGCGGGGAATGACGTGGACGTGCAGATGAAAGACGACCTGGCCGCCGGCGCTCTCGTTGAACTGCTGCACGGTGATGCCGTCGGCCTCGAAGGCCTGCTTCTGCGCGCGGGCGATACGCTGGGCGATGGTCGCGACATAACCGAGGTCGTCGGCGTCGATGTCGAGGATGTTGCGGGCCGGGTTCTTCGGGATCACCAGCGTGTGGCCGGGCGCGCGCGGCATGATGTCGAGAAAGGCGAGCGCCCGGTCGTCCTCGTAGACGCGATGGGCCGGCAGTTCGCCGCGCAGGATCTTGGCGAAGATGTTGTTCGGATCATAGGCGGTCATCAGCTGAATCCTGATGGTTCGAAGGAGGTCAGAGGGGGTCACCCTTGCGGAAGGGGCTCTCCTCCGCAAGCGCAGCCACTGCAGAGCCGATCTCCCGCCGTTCGCCGGGCAGATAGGCGGCGACGGCGCGGGCGAGGCCGGGATCGGCGAGGAGATGGGCCGAGCGGGTGATCACCGGGCGATAGCCGCGGGCCAGCTTGTGCTCGCCCTGGGCGCCGGCCTCGACGCGGACGAGCCTGTGCGCGATCGCGTAGTCGATGGCCTGATGATAGCAGAGCTCGAAATGCAGAAAGGGGTGGTCCTCGATGCAGCCCCAGTTGCGGCCGTAGAGCGTATTGCCGCCGCGGAAATTGATGGCCCCGGCGATGTTGCGGCCGGCGCGGCGGGCCAGCACCAGCACGATGCGCTCGCCCATGCGCTGGCCGATCTCCGAGAAGAAGCGGCGGTTGAGATAGGGCCGGCCCCATTTGCGCGAGCCAGTGTCCTCGTAGAACGCGTGGAAATCATCCCAGACGCTTTCGGTGAGATCCGAGCCGGAGAGAACGGCGACCTCGATGCCGGCCGAGAGCGCCTCGCGCCGCTCGCGCTTCAGAGACTTGCGCTTGCGCGAGGCCAGCGTGGCGAGGAAGTCGTCGTAGCTGGCGAAGCCTTCGTTGCGCCAATGGAACTGGATGTCGTGGCGTTCGAGGAAACCTGCCTCCAGCAGCGCCGTCATGTCCGGCTCCTGCGCGAAGGTGACGTGGATCGAGGAGCCGCGCACCTGCTCGCGCAGTGCGTCGAGCCCGGCGATCAGGGCTTCGCGCGCCTCAGCGGCATGCGGCCCTTCGGCGACGAGCAGGCGCGGGCCCGTCGCGGGGGTGAACGGGGCGGCGACCTGGATCTTCGGGTAGTAGCGGCCGCCGGCGCGCATATAGGCCTCGGCCCAGCTATGGTCGAAGACGTATTCCCCCTGGCTGTGGCCCTTCACGAAGGAGGGCGCCGCGGCGATCAGGCGATCGTCCGCATCTTCGACCAGCAGATAGGCCGGCGACCAGCCGGTGCGGCCACCGACGCAGCCACTCTCTTCCAGCGCGCGCAGAAAAGCGTGCGAAACGAAGGGGTTGTCCGGGTCTGCTTGAGAGATTGAATCCGCTTGCTCTGATGACGATGAAGGCGCTTCTCCTCCCCCCTGTGGGGAGGAGAGAGAGGTGGGGGTCGTGCCGCCTGGCGATCGCTCACTCATTGGCCGCTCACCAAGCGGCACCACCCCCATCCCCAACCCTTCCCCACAAGGGGGAAGGGAGGAGCTCTTCAGGGTCGCGCTGGAGACAACCTGAAGCGAACGGGGATTGGCACAGGCGTCCCAGTCCGCGGCCGGGACGCTTTTCAGCGAGGTCGCTACGCGGACTCTGAGGCCCTCGCGCAGACCGGTTTCGCTCAAGGCAGGAAGCCCTCGAAGACCATCTGGTCGGCATGCGCGGCGGCGCGGGCGCGATCCTCCGGCGTGCGCACCGTCCAGCTCATCAGCGGCAGGCCCAGCGCCTTGCGGCAGAGGAAAGGCGCGGCGCTGGGCAGGTCCGCGACCTTCCAGGAGACGAAGTCGGGTCGGCTCTCCTCGAAATGCAGAAGATTGGCGAGGGCATGCTTCTCACCGGCCGAGAGGCGGTCGTAGTCGCCATAATTGTATTCGTTCATGGCGACGATGCCGCGGGCGAGGCCTGGCGCGAGATCGCGCAGGGCCGCGACGATCACCGGATCGAAGGATTTCAGCACGATCGGCTGGCCCTTGTGGCCTTCGAGGATCTGCGCCGTGCGCTTCGCCAGCCGCAGGTCGCCGTCGAAGCGGCTCTTGATCTCGATCACCAGCGGCGTCCGGCCGCCGATGGCATCGAGGAAGCCGGTCAGCGTCGGGATGTCGTCGCTGGCGCCCTTCAGGCCGATCTGCGCCAGCTCGGCCGCCTTTCGAGTATCGACGCGGCCGGTTTCGGCGGTCAGGCGGTCGAGGACGAAGTCGTGGAAGACGACCGCGTCCTCGTCGGCGCTGAGCTGGACGTCGCATTCGATGGCGAAATTGCCGGCAATCGCGGCGGCAGCAGCCGAGAGCGAGTTCTCGATCACGCCGCCGGCGGCATCATGCAAGCCACGATGCGCGATCGGGCGGGCGGTGAGCCAGGCTTCGGCTGCCATCAGGCGATCTCGAACATGGCTTCGACCTCGACGGCGGCGTCGGCCGGGAGGTTGGCGACGCCGACGGTCGAGCGGGCATGGCGGCCGGCATCGCCGAGCACTTCGACCATGAAGTCGGAGGCGCCGTTCATGATCGCCGGCAAAGCGGCGAAATGCGGGGCGGCGTTGATGAAGCCGCCGAGACGTACGCAGCGCTTGATCCGGCCGAGATCGCCGCCGAGCGCCGCCTTGGCCTGGGCGAGCACGTTGATGGCGCAAAGCCTGGCCGCTTCGAGCCCGGCCTCGTTGAAGATCTCGCCGCCGAGCTTGCCCTTGTGCGCGTCGGAGAGCTTGCCATCGAGGCCGAAGCAGATCTGGCCGGAGATGATCAGGAGGTTGCCGGTGATGACATAGGGAACATAGTTCGCAACCGGCGCGGCTGGGGCGGGCAGGGTGATGCCGAGGGCGGCGAGCTTGGTGTCGATGGCGTTCATGATGAGAGGCTCCCGGCCTGCGCTTGACAGGAGCCTTTCATCGCCGATGGCAGGCCGGCCCGCAAGCGCGGTTCGGCGTGGTCGATCCGCCTGCCGGGCAGGGTGGGTCAGGCGGCGGAACGCTTCGCCAGGTAGCGCTCGGCGGGCGCATTGCGCGAAAGATTGGGGCCGAGCGCCAGCCGTGCGGCGGTATAACGCTCGAAATCGGCCTGGTTAGGCAGCGACGGAATGGTGACGAGCTCGCCCTGGTCGAAGCCGGCCAGCGCGGCGTCGACCATGTCGTCGACCTCCATCACCATTTCCGGCGGGAAACCGCCGACATCGACGCCGGCCCGCGCCCAGATCTCGGTACGAGTCGCGCCGGGCAACACGGCCTGGACGCGGACGCCGGCGGCTTCGAGCTCCTTCTGCAGGGAGATGCTGAGGTTCAGCACATAGGCCTTGGTGCCGCTGTAGCTGCCGTTGAACAGCTCCGGCGCCAGGGCCAGCACCGAGGCGATGTTGACGATCGCTCCGGTCTTGCGGGTCACGAAGTTGCGAGCTGCAGCCGCGGCGAGGCGGGTCGGGGCGATGACGTTGAGCTCCAGCATGGTCTGGAAGCGGTCGATGTCGCCTTCGACCAGCGTGCCGGAGACGGACATGCCGGCATTGTTGACCAGCAGGGTCAGGCTTTTGTCGTCGCGCAGGCGCTGCTCGACCTGAGCGAGATCCGCCTTCACCGTCAGATCGGCCTTGAGCCATTCGACCTTGCGGCCGGTCTCTGAATGAAGGCGCTCGGCCAGCGCCGAGAGACGCGCCTCGTCGCGGGCGACGAGGACGAGATCATAGCCGCGGCGGGCCAATCTGTCGGCGTAGACGGCGCCGATCCCGGTCGAGGCGCCGGTGATGAGGGCCGTGCCGAGCTGCTGCGTTGCCATGTCCAATTCCTGTTCGATGTTAGTGCCGTTTTTCATGATGTTCATCATGATTGAATTTACATGATCAGTGTCATATAAAGAGTCAAGAGGCTGGATCACCGATTTTTGGAAGGAGCGGATCGATGCGCGTGAGCCGCGAGCAGATGGCGGAGAATCGCGAGCGCATTCTCGATACGGCGGCGACGCTGTTCCGCGAGCGCGGCTTCGACGGGGTTGGCGTCGCCGATGTGATGAAGGCGGTCGGCCTGACCCATGGCGGCTTCTACGGGCATTTTTCGTCGAAGGACGATCTCGTCGCCCAGGCGCTCGGGCGCGCCTTCGCTCACTCCGGTCAATGGGCGGCGGAGGCGAAAGCCGCGAAACCACAGGAGCCACTGCAGGCGATCGTCGATCGCTATCTGTCACCGTCGCATCGCGACGATGCCGGTCATGGCTGCCCGGTCGCAGCGCTCGGCAGCGACACTGCACGCCAAAGCGAGGCGTCGCGCCTTGCCGCAACGGAGGGGGTGCGGGCGGCGATCGAGGGCCTCTGCGCCATCACGCCTGGGGCGACCGCGGACCAGCGCAGAACCAGCGCCATTGCGGGCTACGCCACATTGGTCGGTGCGCTCGTCCTTGCCCGCATGGTCGACGATGCAGCGCTGTCGGATGAGATTCTGGCAGCGGCCAGGGCAGGGCTTCGATCTCCGCAGAGCTGACGGTCGCAACCTCTGTTGCCCGCCTTGTTTGCGCCATTGCCGCAATGCACCTAGATTTGACGGGCTGCAGTTCGCCCCGGCTAAGAGCGCGAATCGAGGATCGGCATGAAGACGTATCGCGGCGGGATCGCAGGCCTGGCAGTGATCGCGGCGACGGGCGCCTGGGCGCAAGCGCCGGCTCCGACTTCGGCGGAGCGCGTCGTGCTGGTGCCGCACCGGGCGGTCTATGATCTCGTGCTCGACGACGGCAAGCCCTCCCGCGACATCACCACGGCGCGCGGCCGCATCGCCTTCGACTTCTCCGGCGATGCCTGCGACGGCTATGCGCTCTCCTTCCGGCAGGTCACCGAACTCACCAGCGAGGGCGGGCCGCGGGTGATCGATGCGCGCACGACGAGCTTCGAGGAAGGCGATGCCAAGAGCTATCGCTTCAAGACCGAGAGCTCGGCCGCCGGCGCACCGGCCGACATCGTCGACGGTACGGCCAAGAAGGGGGAGGCCGGCTACGAGGTGCAGCTGCGTGCGCCCAAGGCCGAGACGCATCGCGAGCCGAGCGCCGCGATGTTCCCGAACGAGCAGATGAAGGCGGTGATCCAGGCGGCGCGCGAGGGCAAGAACACCCTCAATGTGCGCCTCTATGACGGCGCCAACAGCGGCAAGGACGTCTACGACACGCTCTCGGTGATCGGCCGCAAGATCACGACGCCGGCTGCCGAGGCGCCGCTGCGCAAGCCGGAGTTCGAGAAGCTCGCGCGCTGGCCGGTGACGGTCTCCTATTTCAAGGTCGGTTCCGGCGAGAGCACACCGGCTTACACCGTGTCCTTCGAGCTCTATGAGAACGGCGTCACCGGCGCGATCCGGCTCGATTACGGCTCGTTCGCGCTGCGCGGCACGCTCACGCGTCTGGATCTGCTTCCGACGAGCGAGTGCTCGAAGTAGTGCGGCGGCGCGTATCGCGCAGCGACAGGCCCTTCCCGATCGCGGCGTCGCCGAACTTGGCGCGGACCTTGTCGAGGGCGCTTTCCATCGCCTTCAGCTTCGGTGTCTCCTGGTCGGCGAGATCGCCGCGATCGGCCTCGGCCGGATCGGAAAAATCGCTCATGCCGATGCCGATCAGCCGGTAGCGCGGCCCGGTGCATTCGCGCCTGAGCAAATCGCGCCCGGCGGAAAAGAGGCGCGCCGCGAGCTGGCTCGGCTCGGGCAGGCGCGCGGCGCGGGTGATGATCTGGAAGTCGTGGGTCTTGAGCTTGAGGGTGACGGTGCGCCCAGCGAGTTCCTGCGCCTTCAATCGCTGCGAGGTCCTTTCGCAGAGCCGCCAGAGGATCGGCTCCAGCTCCTGGAAGCCGGCGAGGTCGACATCGAGCGTCGTCTCGGATGAGACGGTCTTGGCCTCGTGCTCGACCGTGACCTTGCGCGGGTCGATGCCGAGGGCAAGGTTGCGCAGGCGCGGCCCGTCCTTGCCGACGAGGCGGTAGAGCGTCGCGATCTCGGCTTTGGCGAGGTCGCCGATGACGCGAAAGCCCGATTGCGCCAGCTTCGCCGCGCCGGCCTTGCCGATGCCGGGGATCATTCCGACGGGCTTGTTGGCGAGGAAGGCGACGGCCTCGGCCTGGCCGATGATCGAGAAGCCGCGCGGCTTGTCGAGATCGGAGGCGACCTTGGCGAGGAACTTGGCATAGGAGAGCCCGACCGAAATGGTGATGCCGATCTCGTCCTCGATCCGGCGCTGGAAGCGGGCGAGGGTGAGCGCCGGGCTGGCATGATGGAGGCGCTGCGTGCCACCGAGATCGAGGAAGGCCTCGTCGATCGAGAGCGGCTCGACCAGCGGTGTCAATTCCTGCATCAGCCTGCGGACCTGGCGGCCGACTGCGACGTATTTCGTCATGTTCGGCTTGATCACGACTGCTTCCGGGCAAGCTTTCAAAGCTTTGAACATCGGCATGGCCGAGCGCACGCCGGACATGCGGGCGATGTAGCAACAGGTCGAGACCACGCCGCGCTTGCCGCCGCCGATGATCACCGGCTTGTCGAGCAGGGAGGGATCGTCGCGCTTCTCGATGGCGGCATAGAAGGCGTCGCAATCGATATGGGCGAGATGCAGGCTGTCGCGTTCGGCATGGCGCAGCAGGCGCGGCGAGCCGCAGGATGGGCAGCGGCGCACCGGCGCGCGCGTCTCGTCATGGTCGCGCAGGCAGTCGCGGCAGAGCGCCCGGGCTGAGACGGCGATGCCGACCTCGTCGCTCACGGCTCGTAGGCTTCGGGCGGGCCCGCGAGAGTTTCGCGCGCCTGCGCCACCATTTCGGGCTTCAGGTGCAGATTTCCGGCAAACTCGAGCAGCAGCGAATCGCTGGCGCAGAGATGGTCGAGGACGCCGAGGAGGAAGCCTGGTTCCTGAGCGGCGCTGCGCAGGGTTGCAGGGCCGAGGCCGGTGACGGCCAGGAACGGTTCCAGGCGTTCCGGCTCGGAAGCCAGGAAGGCGAGGGCCTTGAGCGCGAGGGTCTGGGCTTCCTCGCTGGTGATCGGGTGCGGCATGGCCATCTATCTATGATCGACGAGTCGGGTTTCGGGTTTGCGTTTCGTCAACTGCTCGCATGTTAAGCCTAACACTGAACGCGGCCGACAGCCTGGGGAATCCGACATCGGATGATCGGGACTGTGCGGACTGGGGGACAGATGAAGAAGACGGTTCTGATCGTCGAGGACAACGAGCTCAACATGAAGCTCTTCAACGACCTGTTGGAGGCCCATGGCTATGCGACGCTCAAGACGGCCGATGGCATCGAGGCGATCGAGCTGGCGCGCACGCATCATCCCGATCTGATCCTGATGGACATCCAGCTGCCGGAAGTCTCCGGGCTGGAGGTGACGAAGTGGATCAAGGAGGACGACGCGCTGAAGTCGATCCCTGTGATCGCGGTGACCGCCTTCGCGATGAAGGGTGACGAGGAACGCATCCGGGAGGGCGGCTGCGAGGCCTATATCTCGAAGCCGATCTCGGTAGGCAAGTTCCTCGAGACGGTGCGCGCCTATGTCGGCACGGCCTGAAGGGAACCGCTGAGCCATGTCAGCCCGGGTCCTGGTCGTCGACGACATTCCCGCGAATGTGAAGCTGCTCGAAGCCAAGCTAGGCGCCGAGTATTTTGACGTCATCACTGCGACGAACGGCATCGATGCGCTGGCGATCTGCGAGCGCGGCGAGGCGGACATCGTCCTGCTCGACGTGATGATGCCCGGCATGAACGGCTTCGATGTCTGCCGTCGGCTGAAGCACAGTGCGACCACCGCCCATATCCCGGTGGTGATCGTGACGGCGCTCGACCAGCCGAGCGATCGGCTGAAGGGGCTCGATGCCGGCGCCGACGACTTCCTGACCAAGCCGATCGACGACACAGCTCTGTTTGCACGGGTGCGCAGCCTGGTCCGGCTGAAATCGGTCACTGACGAGTTGCGCCAGCGCGCGCTCGCCTCGCGCCAGCTCGGCATCGCCGATCCGCTGGCCGCGGCCGCGGCAGAAACCGGGCTCAACGGCCGCGTCCTCCTGATCGAGGACCGGCCGCTGATCGCCGAGCGCCTTACACAGGCGCTGTCTGCCTTCCACTCGATCGAGACGGAAACCGATGCGCAGGCCGCGCTCGCGCGCGCCGCCGAGGGCGATTTCGAGATCGTCCTGGTGAGCCTCGATCTGCAGAACTATGACGGCTTGAGGCTGTGCAGCCAGCTGCGCTCGCTAGAGCGCACGCGCAATCTCTCCGTGCTGCTGCTCGGCGAGGCCGAAGACAAGTCCCGCGTGCTTCGCGGCCTGGAGATCGGCGCGCACGACTTCCTGGTCCGGCCGATCGATCGCAACGAATTGCTCGCGCGCGCCCGGACACTGGTCCGCCGCAAGCGCTTCGCCGAGCGGCTGCGCGACAGCGTGCAGTCCTCGATGGAAATGGCGGTGATGGACCAGCTCACGGGCCTCCATAACCGCCGCTATCTCGACAGCCGGCTTTCGGCCCTCTTCGACGAGTCGGCCCTCAGGGCGCGGGCACTGTCGCTGCTGGTGCTCGACGTCGATCGCTTCAAGGTCGTCAACGACAGCTGGGGCCACGATGCCGGCGACGAGGTCCTGCGCGAATTCGCTGACCGGATCCGCGCCTGCACGCGCGGCATCGACCTGGTGGCCCGAATGGGCGGCGAGGAGATCGTCGTCGTGCTGCCAGACACCGCGCTCGAGGCTGCGCGGGCCGTTGCCGAACGCATCCGGGAACGGGTCGAGGGCGAGGCCTTTCAGATCCAGCGCGGGCAGCGCGCGATCACGGTAACGGTGTCGATCGGGGTCGCCAGCCGGCGGGCGGGCGATGCCGGGCCGGTCGAGATGATGAAGCGGGCCGACGAGGCGGTCTACCGGGCCAAGGCTGCCGGCCGCAACCGCGTCATCGTCGCCAGCGCCGCCTGAATGGCCTCAGCGGGCGAGGTAAGGTTTCCAAGTAGGGTTAAGTTTCGATGAATAATGGTGAATCAATCGTCTCCGATTGATTCGGAGGGGCTTCCGCGTAGGGTGATTTCCAAGAGAACGGCTGCCGAGCAGCCGTCCGGAACGCCCTTCGGAAGCCCAGGTTCCGCCGCATCTCCTGGGTCACCGCTGGGCTCGGCCGGTCGATGACGGGATCCTGGCCTCCTCAGCCCCGTCGTCGGCCGGCCACCTCGTTTTCGGGGTCGTCGCCTCAGCGCAGATAGCGCTCGATGATCTCCGGTATCCAGTAGCCGAGTGCGCCGAAGCCGACGAGCAGCAGGATCAGGAGCAGCGCGGCCCGCACGCGATGTGTCCAGCGGCGCGACTCGTCGACCTCGACAATCAGGCGCAGGAAGCCCCGTACCAGTCCGCCCGGGCGCGGCGGCGGTTCGACTGAAGCGGGGCCGTTGCTCAAGCGATGCTCCTGCGGATGGGCGGGCTGCGCCGCCCGGGCAAGTTAGAAGATCGCTACGGCCGGCGCCAGCGAGTTCGCGCAGGACCGGAGCGAACTGCCCGCGTCGAAGGCGCCTGGCAAATGCATCGGCGAATACTGGTCAAGAACTAGGCGCCGGGCGGCCTGCAAGCCTGCATTAACGATCGTCGTCTCATGCTAATCTAATAACGATTCGCACGCCCTGCTATTCGGCTGCGAAGCTGCTGGCCTGACATCTTTGCAAAAGCCGACGCCGATCCGGCCGGCATGGCCTCATCGGCAAGCGGACTCCAAGGAGCGATCCATGCGTCTCATCGCATTGGCGCTCTGCCTCGCATTGCTGCCGTGGGGCGGAGGGCCTGTTCACGCGCATAGCTGGTACCCCTACGATTGTTGTAGCGACCGCGATTGCTGGCCGATGGGGCTCGACGCCGATGCGCGCGAGCCCGAGCCGCGCATCGTTCCGGGCGGATACCTGACCCATGACGGGCACTTCGTCGCCGAGCAGAGCACGCGCGTCTCCAAGGACGGTCGCTTCCACATCTGCCGCAGCGGCGGGATGTTGACCGGCTCGGTGATCGCGCCGTCGCAGCGGCCGATCTGCCTGTTCGTGCCGAAGCCGGCCTTCTGACGAGGAGCGGCCGGGCGATGTTGGGGGGGGGGGGGCGGGGGGGGTTTGGGGGGC
>NZ_LNCQ01000017.1:20137-21644 GCF_002831785.1 Allobosea sp. FBZP-16
AGAGCAATACGGAACTTGCGCCGGTGTCCGGTCTGGCTCCGTCACCAAGCGCGGTAGCGGCGTCGTCACCTTCACGGGTTCGAGCAGCCTCACCGGCCAGACCTCGGTCGAAGCGGGCTCGCTGTCCGTCTACCCTCAAGGGACGCGTCGAGATGCGGTTCTGAAGAGGGAGCCGCCGGCGCGAATGCGCCGATTGAATTTGCGTCGCTATGGAGCAAATCTGTGAGCTGCCGAGTTATCGGATGGCAGCCACGGTCCCACCTCGCGATCGTCGCCTGCAGGTCATCATGGCCCGTCGTTAAGAATGGAGACAGCAGCCATGGCGGAAAACGGCAATCACGAAGCGCTGGACGATCTGATTGCGCTCCTGCGCCGACAAATTTCCGACCTGACGGAACAGGCTGCCGCCGCATCCGGCTCCGGGAGCGAAGAGAGATTGTCGGATCTGCTCAACGAGAAGCAGGATCGCCTCAACGAGCTGCTGAAAGAGCGCTCGGCCGGAGAAGGATGACGCCGCAGGTGGTGGCTGGGCACGCCGCGCTGCAGCGAATGGTCAGGCTCAGTTCTGCCCGCCATTGGCGACGCACTGGTCGATGGCCTTGCGCGACACCTTAGCATCCTTGCCGAGCCCCTGGCTCTTCTGAATGGCCTCGCGGCACTTACGGCGCGGGTCATCGGCAGGGCGCTTGGCTGCCATTGCATCGGCTATCAGGAGGGGTGTGCAGAACAGGCTCAAGGCGATGGCCGAACGCAGCGTTTTCATGCGGATACTCCCCACTGGTAGCTGAAGGCGTCTCGGCTCAGGAAAGCAGGCGGGTAAAACCGACACAATCCCCCAAACAGGTTAGGGTTATGCCCTGCCCAAAACGAAAAAACCGCCCTGAGAAGGGCGGTTTTTCTAAACCAGTCAAGCAGTTAGGCGAAACGCCTCACTTGATCTTGGTTTCCTTGAACTCGACGTGCTTGCGCGCGACCGGGTCGTACTTCTTCTTCGACATCTTCTCGGTCATGGTCCGCGAGTTCTTCTTGGTCACGTAGAAGTACCCGGTGTCCGCGGTCGAGATGAGCTTGATCTTGATGGTCACGGCCTTGGCCATGGCGGAGCCCTCGAATAGATGGGGCCGCCGTCGGCCCGCGCAGAAAACAAAATGGCCGGGCGAGCCCGGCAATCCGATGGGCGGGGAATGCCGTATCGGCGTGGGTAAGTCAAGGAATATCGGGCGGGCATACGGATTTTCCGCTGCCCCAAGGCGTCAGAGCAGCTCGCGCACGAAGTTGCCGCGCTTCTCCCAGTAGAACGGAACCGGCAGATATGGGGCAAATCCGGCTTTCAGCCGCTCCTCGACCTCGGCGATGATCACCTTGGTGATGGTCGGCAGGTCGAGTTCGCGCGCTTCGTCGAAGGTGACGGAGACGAGGTCGGTGAGCTCCGAATCGGGGCCGATCACGCCCTCGACCTTGCCGGCGACGGCGCGGGCGTCGACGGCGAAGAAGCGGGTGTCGAAGC
>NZ_LNCQ01000016.1:0-21456 GCF_002831785.1 Allobosea sp. FBZP-16
TCAGGTAGAGCAGCAGGAAGATGATCGCGAGCGTCACCGGCACGACCAGCTTGAGGCGTGCCTCGGCCCGTTCGAGATATTCGAACTGACCGCTCCAGGCGATGCGGAAGCCCGCGGGCAGCTTGACGCTCTGCGCGATCGCGTTCTGGGCGTCGCGAACGTAGCCGCCGAGGTCGCGCCCGACCGTATCGACGAAGATGTAGACCGCGAGCTCGCCATTCTCGGTCCGGATCGAGGTGGCGCCACGCTTGCGCTCGACGCTTGCGACCTCGCCGAGCGGCAAGCTGGCGCCGGACGGCGTCGAGACCTGGACCTCGCGCGCGATCGCCTGCGGATCGGAGCGCAGGTCGCGAGGATAGCGGATCGCCACCCCGTAGCGCTCGCGCCCTTCGACCGTCGTCGTCACGGTCTCGCCGCCCATCGCCATCACGACCGCATTCTGGACGTCGCCAACGGAAAGCCCGTAGCGGCCGAGTGCGATCCGGTCCGGCACGATGTCGAGAAAATAGCCGCCGATGACGCGCTCGGCATAGGCACTGCTCGTGCCCGGGACGGCCTTCAGCACCGTCTCGATCTGGCGAGAGATCGCCTCCATCTGGGCGAGATCGGTGCCGAACACCTTGACCCCGATCGGCGTGCGGATGCCGGTCGCGAGCATGTCGATGCGCGCGCGGATGGGCTGCGTCCAGGCGTTGGAGACGCCGGGGAACTGGAGCGCCTTGTCCATCTCCGCCTTGAGGCTGTCGAGCGTGACGCCTTCGCGCCATTCCGCCTTCGGTTTCAGGTTGATGATGGTCTCGAACATCTCGGTCGGGGCCGGATCGGTCGCGGTCTGGGCGCGGCCGGCCTTGCCGTAGACCGAGGCGACCTCCGGGAAGGAGCGGATGATCTGGTTCTGCGTCTGGAGCAGCTCGGCCGCCTTGGTGACGGAGATGCCCGGCAGGGTCGTGGGCATGTACATCAGCGTGCCCTCGTTCAGCGTCGGCATGAACTCCGAGCCGAGCTGTCGCGCCGGCCAGACGCTGACGCCCAGCAACGCGAGCGCCAGCAGGATGGTCAGCACCCTGGCCCTGAGCACGCCCCCGATCAGCGGCCGGTAGAGCCAGATCAGAACCCTGTTGATCGGGTTCTTGTGCTCCGGGATGATCCGGCCCCGGATGAAGACCACCATCAGCGCCGGCACCAAAGTCACCGACAGGAAGGCGGCCGCCGCCATCGCGAAGGTCTTGGTGTAGGCGAGCGGCCCGAACAGGCGACCCTCCTCCCCCTCCAGCGTGAAGATCGGCAGGAAGGAGACGGTGATCACGAGCAGGCTGAAGAACAGCGCCGGCCCGACCTCGCTTGCCGCCTCGATGATGATCTCGATGCGCGGCTTGCCCGGGGTGCTGCGTTCGAGATGCTTGTGCGCGTTCTCGATCATGACGATGGCGGCGTCGATCATGGCGCCGACCGCGATGGCGATGCCGCCCAGGCTCATGATGTTGGAGCCCAGCCCCAGCGCCTTCATCGCCGCGAACGCGATCAGGATGCCGACGGGCAGCATGATGATCGCGACCAGGGCGCTGCGCAGATGCAGTAGGAAGACGATGCAGACCAGCGCGACGATGATGCTCTCCTCGATCAGCGTGCCCTTCAGCGTCTCGATCGCCCGCTCGATCAACCCGGAGCGGTCGTAGACCGGCACGATCTCAGCCCCGCCCGGCAGGCTCGCCGCGACCTCGGCAAGACGTGCCTTGGCGTGTTCGATCACGGAGAGCGCGTTGGCGCCGAAGCGTTGCAGGATGATACCGCTGGCGACCTCCCCCTCGCCGTTGAGTTCGGTGATGCCGCGCCGCTCATCCGGACCGAGTTCGACACGGGCGACGTCGGAGAGGCGCAGCGGCACGCCCCGATCGCTCTTCAGGACGATGTTCTCGATATCGGCGATCGACTTCAGGTAGCCGCGGCCGCGAACCATGAACTCGAACTCGCTAAGCTCGACCGTGCGTCCGCCGACGTCCATATTGCTGCTGCGGACCGCCTCGCGCAGCGTCGCGAGCGAGACGCCCTGGGCGCGCAGCCGCACGGGATCGACGATGATCGCGTATTGCTTGACGAAGCCGCCGACGCTGGCGACCTCGGCTACGCCCTCCGCGCGCGACGCGGCGAAGCGCACCGACCAGTCCTGGACCGAGCGCAACTCGGCTAGCGTCATGTCCTTGGCCATGACGGCGTATTGGTAGACCCAGCCGACGCCGGTGGCGTCGGGTCCCAATGTCGGCGAGACGCCGGCGGGAAGCCGGCGGGCGGCGGCGTTGAGATATTCGAGCACGCGCGAGCGCGCCCAGTACGGGTCCGTGCCGTCCTCGAAGATGACGTAGACGAAGGAGACGCCGAAGAAGGAGAAGCCGCGCACGACGCGCGCCTTCGGCACGGTCAGCATCGAGGTGGTCAGCGGATAGGTGACCTGGTCCTCGATCACCTGAGGTGCCTGGCCGGGGTACTCGGTGTAGACGATGACCTGGACATCGGAGAGGTCGGGGATCGCGTCGAGCGGCAGGGTCTTCAACGCATAAACACCCGCCGCCACAGCGAAGGCGGCGGCAACGAAGACGAGGATCAGGTTGCGCGCCGACCAGGCGATCAGGCGGGCGATCATGGCTTGGCCTCCGGCTGGGCGAAGCCGCCCAGGGCGGCCTTAAGGTTGCTCTCGGCATCGATCAGGAAGTTGGCCGAGACGACGACGCGATCGCCCTCGGCGACCCCCTCGGTGATCGCGACCCTGCCATCGCCGCGGCGGCCGAGCTTGACCTCGCGCGGCTCGAACCGACCCTCGCCCAGATCAAGAATGACGACCCGGCGCGAGCCGCTGTCGATCACGGCGCTGTCGGGAACCGCGAGCTGCGGAGCTGGGTCATCGGAGCCGATATCGACGTCGGCATACATGTTCGGCAGCAGCATGCCGTCGCGGTTGCCGATCTCGATGCGGACCTTTGCCGTGCGCGTCGCCTCGGCAATCTCCGGGTAGATCACGCTGACGCGTCCCTCGAAGGAACTCCCCGGACGGCCGCGCAATCGCACCGTGGCTGGCGCGCCGATGCCGACGGCCGCCAGTTGGCGTTCCGGAACATCGGCCAGAACCCAGATCGTCGAGATGTCGGCGAGCCGGAACAGACTGCCGCCGGCCGTCATCTTCATGCCGTCACTGACCGAACGTTCCAGCACGATGCCGTCGCGCGGCGCCGACCAGTTGATCGTCAGCGGCACCTTTCGGCTGCGCTCGATCTCGGCGATGACCTCCGGCGGGACGCCGAGGTTTTCGAGACGCTGCCTTGCGCCGCCTTCGGGCACGCCGCGCGCGGCGGCATTGAGCTCGGTGATGAACTGCGCGCCGGCGGTGCTGATCTCCGGCGAATAGATCCGCGCCAGTTTGGTCCCCTTCGTGACGCGGTCACCGGTCGTGATCGGAGCGACCTCCTGGACGAAGGCATCCGCCCGGATCGTCACGACCGAAACCCGTCGCTCGTCGAGTTGCACCACGCCGGGCACGTGAATCGTCTGGACGATGTTCTGACGCCGGACGGGTTCGGAGCGCACGCCGCTGCGCTGGATGCGCCCGGGCGAGAGCTTGATGACGCCGTCCTCGTTTCCCTCGCCTTCGTAGACGGGGAGATAGTCCATCCCCATCGAGTCCTTCTTCGGAACCGGCGACGTATCCGGGAGCCCCATGGGATTGCGGTAGTAGAGAACGCGCTTCGGGTCGGCCTGCGCCATCCGCTCCTCGCTCGGAGGCTTCACCTCGAAGCTGACGTCCTGGCTGGCGCGGACGGCCGTGAAGGGCCTGCCGTCATCGGTCTGGCGCGGCTGCGCCGAATAGACCGGCTTCCGGTCCGGATCCTGATAGTAGATGATCGGTCCGGTTCCGGCAGGCTCGTTTGCCGCGAGCGAACCTTCGATGCCGAGCCAATCACGCCAGCCGACCGCAAGGCCGCGATGTCCGGCCCAATAGCCCGCACCTCCCGCCGCCAGCATGGCGGCGAGAGCGAGGCCCGTGAGGGCGTTGGGTTTCATGGCAGGGCCTTGAGGATCAGCTTGTTTTCGAGCGTGCCGGTTTCGCCCTGGACCTTGGCGCCGAGCGAGAGCCGCCAACCGCCGGCCATCGTCAGGTTCGTCTTGAAGCGGTAGGTGCCCGACTCGGTCGACGGCATCGTCTCGATCGGCGAGGCCATCATCTCCATCCCGTCGGGTGCCATGTCGATGCGCTGGGCGAAGATCACCGCGTCCGGGACGGGCTTGCCCGAACGCTTGTCGATGAGCGTCACGGCGACGACGACGCCGTTGCCCTGCTTGATCTCGTTCTGCACGAGCCGGAACTCGTAATCCTTGATGTCCGCGAGCGCCGGGAGCGAAACGGCGGCGAGCGGAAGCGCTGCGGCAAGCACGCGCAACGTGTTGATGAGGGTCATGTTCGTAGTCCTGAGTGCATCAGGCTGCCGCACAGGCGCACAGCCTCGGACGTGGCGTTGGCCACGGCTCACCGTCCGCCCGGAAGTCCCGTGCGGACGAAGCCAGCGCGGTTCGCGCCGGCGATGCCTCAGCTTCGTGGAGGTCGCGCGGGTGGCTCGAACGGACGAGACTGACGCGTGGCCTCGTCTCCGGTCAGGCCGAGCTCGGCGACGAACGCCCTGGCGAGCGTGACGAACGACGTCGGCTCGCTGGCGAAGCACTTGGTCAGGCAGAAGCTCAGCGCCGGACAGTTGGTCGTGCAGTCCTTGGCCTTGTCGTGATCCGTCGGACAGCACGGCATGGCACCGTCCATCAGCATCGCCATTTCAACGGTATCGGCCCGCTCGAATCCGGCCCTCGCCGGGCTGACGAAGGCAGCCAACGTGGTGGCCGCGACGAACAGGGCCAGAATCAGACAATGCGCAACGAGCCGAAGCTTCATGACACCGAAAATGGCACAGCGCCCAAAACAGAGGAAGGAGGGAACTTTCAACAGTTCGTCATCGCAGGGCCTTCGACCGTCGTCGTTGCGGCTCGTCAATAACCGTCGAGGGCGTCCCGCGCCGCATTGTTACAGATTGTTTCAGACAGGAACTCCTCACAGTCGCACGCGTCTTCCCCGAGTAGCCCTTCAATGGAACCGCAACAGCTTCAGGGAGAACGATCGTGCACCAAACGTCCCCCGAGATGCAGGCATGCATTGACGAATGTTTGCGCTGCTACCAGGCCTGCCTGGGCATGAGCACCAACCATTGCCTCAAGCTCGGTGGCGACCATGCCAGCCCGGATCACATCCAATTGATGCTCGCCTGTGCCGAGACTTGTCGCGCCAGCGCCCAGGTCATGATCATCGGCTCGCGGCATCACAAGCATCTCTGCGCCGAGTGCGCCGATATCTGCGAGGACTGCGCCAACGAATGCGAACGGATCGGAGATATGGACGACTGCGTCCGGGCCTGTCGGCGGTGTGCCGAAAGTTGCCGGAAGATGGCGGCATAGCCGCTCGCCTCCTTATCCTAGGGAGAACTCACATGAGAAACCTCACAGTGATTGCCTGCCTTGCGGCATCGATCGTGACCGTGGCATTCGCCCAGCCAGCTCCCAAGCCCGATACGGGCCACGACATGCCCATGAAGATGATCATGCCGGATGCCTCGGACTCCGCGTCGACCAAGGAATACAAGGCGGCGATGATGCACATGATGCAGTCCATGCCGACGACCTTCACGGGCGATGCCGACGTCGATTTCATGACGCAGATGAAGGCTCACCACCAGGGCGCGATCGAGATGGCCAAGGTCGTACTCGCGAACGGCAAGGATCCATCGGTCAAAAAGCTGGCGGGTGAGATCGTCAGCAGTCAACAGCGCGAGGTCGAAACGATCGAGCAATGGCTGAAAGCCAAGGGCCAGTAGCCCCTGCTTCCTACGGGCGCTGGCCACCTTCGTTCTCATCGCGACGGGTGTGGCGTCCGCTTTCACGCCCAGTGGAGACGGATATGCAAAACCACCACCGGGCCCACGGCAGCCCTTCCCAAGGCGGTCACGGCTCGCATGGCAGATCTTATCTGA
Organism: Allobosea sp. FBZP-16; assembly: GCF_002831785.1. Classification (NCBI taxonomy): domain Bacteria; kingdom Pseudomonadati; phylum Pseudomonadota; class Alphaproteobacteria; order Hyphomicrobiales; family Alloboseaceae; genus Allobosea; species Allobosea sp. FBZP-16. The sequence continues at coordinate 6,057 of NZ_LNCQ01000016.1, forward strand.
TGTTCTGGCTGAACATGATCCTCGGCCTGATCGTCATGTACGTCGTGATGTTCTCGATGATCGACGGCTGGCGCGACTTCCGGAACAATCTGAACATGTTCTACATGGCGGTCACGATGTGGGCGCCGATGGGCATCCTCATGCTGGCGACGATGCCGGGCATGTTCCCGAACAAGAGTGCCAACACCATTCACTACGTCGCCCTTGCGTTTCTCACCGTCGCATCGTTTTACGGAACGCGAAGCCAGACCCTGATCGACGATCGCCAGTTCGTCGACTCGATGATCCCGCATCACTCCGGCGCGATCCTCATGTGTCGTGAGGCGAAGCTCGCCAATCCGGATCTGAGGAGGTTGTGCGAGGCGATCACGAAGGCACAACGCGAGGAGATCCAGCAGATGGAGGCGATAAGAGGTCGGCTGTAGGACGCCCCAACGGCGAACTCGACCACGAGCTGGTGCTGGCCACGCTGGAGGAGAACCTCAAGCATGCCATCGAGATGCAGAAGAATCCCGACATGGAACACGACGATCCGAACGCCAAGCGGCTCGCGCCGAAGAAGACGGGCGAGATCGTCTGGGCCTTCACCAAGGCGGGCGAGTTCGACTTCTCCTGCCTGATCCCCGGCCATCGCGAAGCGGGCATGACCGGCAAGATCATCGTCAAGTAAGCGTCAGAGGAAAGGATCATCCCATGCTGAAGACCACCGCCACCCTCGCATTCCTGATGGTCGCGCTGCCGGCTGCCGCCCAGTCGGTCAATGGCACCGTCACCAAGGTCGACGAGGCCCAGGGCAAGCTCACCATCAACCACGGCGCCATCAAGAACCTCGACATGGATGCCATGACCATGGTGTTCCGCGCGGGCGATCCCGCCATGCTCAAAGGGCTGAAGGCCGGAGACAAGATCAAGTTCGACGCAGACCGCGTCAACGGCCAGATCACGGTCACCAAGCTTCAAAAGGCGAAGTGACCTAAACGGCCGATCCGGGTCACAGGCATTCACCGGTTTGCTTGCGCTGGATCGGCCCTTCGGGACACCTTGATGCGGCAAGTCTTGAGGTGGTTCACGGAGGTCGAGACCCGCCTCGATCGCGTCGATGGCTGGAGCCCCGGAGGCACGCGCTTGACCTTCCCATCATGGGAAGCCCCAACCTTGCCGCAGCTTATCGATGCCTGCCCGGAGAACCGTCATGACCGACACCCCAACCAGCAAGGACCATGGCCATCATCATGACCATGGCCTCCATGGGGGACATCATCATGAGCATGAGGGAGCAGCCGGGCAGGTGAAGGACCCGGTCTGCGGGATGACGGTCGACCCGCACGCGACCACGCACCGGGCGCAGTACGAGGGCAAGCCCTATTACTTCTGCTCCTCCGGCTGCCAGTCGAAATTCATGGCTGAGCCCGCCAAATACGTCGAGCCGGCGGCGGCCCGGAAGGCTGAACCCGTGCCGGAAGGCACGATCTACACCTGCCCGATGCATCCCCAGATCAGACAGGTGGGACCGGGTTCCTGCCCGATCTGCGGCATGGCGCTCGAACCCGTGCTCGCGACGGCGGAGACCGGTCCCAGCCACGAACTGATCGACATGACGCGCCGGTTCTGGATCGGACTCGCGCTTTCTCTGCCCGTGGTCGTGTTGGAAATGGGCGGGCACCTGACGGGTCTGGGCCACTATGTCGGCCAGCAGACCTCGAACTGGATCCAGATGCTGCTCGCGACTCCTGTCGTGCTGTGGGCAGGCTGGCCGTTCTTCGAGCGTGGCTGGCAGTCGCTGGTTTCGCGCAACCTCAACATGTTCACGCTCATCGCCATGGGCACGGGCGTGGCCTGGATCTACAGCATGGTGGCGACGCTGGCGCCCGGGATCTTCCCGGCCGCGTTCCGAGGCCATGACGGTTCGGTGGCCGTGTACTTCGAAGCGGCTTCCGTCATCACGGTTCTCGTCCTGCTCGGGCAGGTGCTCGAACTGCGGGCCCGGGAGAGCACCAGCGGGGCCATTCGCGCCCTGCTCGACCTCGCGCCCAAGACGGCCCGCAGGATCATGCCCGACGGCACCGAGCAGGAGGTCCAGCTCGACACCGTGCAGGTCGGCGACCGCCTGCGGGTGAGGCCGGGCGAGAAGGTTCCCGTCGATGGTGTCGTCGTCGAGGGGCGCAGCGCGGTCGACGAGTCGATGGTCACTGGCGAGTCGATGCCAGTCACCAAGGAAGTCGGCGCCGCGGCCATCGGGGGCACGATGAACCAGTCCGGCGGCCTCGTGATCGAGGCGCAGAAGGTTGGGCACGACACGATGCTGTCGCGGATCGTCCAACTGGTGGCGGAGGCCCAGCGCAGCCGCGCCCCGATCCAGCGATTGGCCGATCACGTCTCGGGCTACTTCGTGCCCGCGGTCATCGGCATTGCGGCACTCGCCTTCATCGCATGGGCGTTCTGGGGTCCCGAGCCGCGGTTTTCCTACGGCCTCGTTGCGGCCGTGGCGGTGCTCATCATCGCCTGTCCATGCGCGCTTGGTCTCGCCACGCCGATGTCGATCATGGTGGGGGTCGGCCGCGGCGCCCAGGCGGGCGTTCTGATCAAGAATGCCGAGGCCTTGGAACACATGGAGAAGGTCGACACCCTCGTGGTCGACAAGACCGGAACCCTCACGGAGGGCAAGCCATCCGTGACTGCCGTGGTTCCGGCTCCGGGCTTTGACGAAGCCGAAATCCTGCGCCTGGCAGCCAGCGTGGAGCGAGCGAGCGAACATCCGTTGGCGCTGGCCATCGTCGCGGCCGCCGACAAGCAAGGCATCGCCACTGCGCCGGTCGCCGATTTCGATTCGCCCACCGGCAAGGGAGCGCTGGGTACCGTCGAGGGACGGCGCGTCGTGCTCGGCAACGCGGCCTTCCTGACCGAGCATGGCATCGATCCCGCTCGCCTGGCGGACCAGGCGGACAAGTTGCGCGAGGACGGCGCCACGGTGATCTTCGCCGGAATCGGCGGGAAGGCGGCGGGTGCCATCGCCATTGCGGATCCGGTCAAGACTTCGACGCCGGAGGCGCTCGCCGGGCTCAGGGCGGAAGGCATCCGGGTCGTGATGCTCACCGGCGACAACTGGACGACCGCGAAGGCGGTCGCCAGGCGGCTCGGAATCGACGAGGTCGAGGCCGAGGTCCTGCCCGACCAGAAGAGTGCCGTGGTCCAGCGTTACAAGGCGGACGGCAGGGTGGTCGCCATGGCGGGCGACGGCGTCAACGACGCGCCGGCGCTGGCGGCGGCGGATGTCGGCATCGCCATGGGCACGGGCACCGACGTGGCGATGGAAAGTGCGGGCGTGACCCTGCTGAAAGGTGACCTGACCGGAATCGTGCGGGCGCGACGGCTGTCGCAGGCCGTGATGCGCAACATCCGTCAGAACCTGTTCTTCGCCTTCATCTACAACGCGCTCGGCGTGCCGGTGGCGGCGGGAGTGCTCTTCCCGTTCTTCGGCATCCTGCTGTCGCCGATCATCGCGGCGGCCGCGATGGCCCTGTCGTCGGTCAGCGTGATCGGCAACGCGATCCGCCTGCGCACGGTACGACTGTAGTTGCCGGGCCGGGCAGTTCCATCGGGAGCCGCCCGGTCCGTCCGGCTGTTTGATGCAGCGCAAGGTTTCGGTCCGCCAACCGGGTAGACTTCCTGCAATGAAGAGGCGTCGCAAAAAAGCTCTGTCTCCGCTGATGGCCATGCTCCTCGCGGTCGCCGCGATGGTTCTCGTGGTCGGTCGCATGGCGACGCCTGCCTTTTCGGCGCCCGGTCCTGCCACGCACCTGTCCTTGGTCATGGAGCATGGGCACGTCGACCCGGCGGCGGCCTCCATCCATCACGGCCGAAACGCGGATCAAGACAGCGCCGAGGGAACGGCGGGCGGCCCTTCCTGTGACCAGGACTGTCTCGGCGCTTCCTCGAGCTGCCTCGTCGTGCCCCCGGCGATGATCCGTGCCGGTGCCCCTTTCCCGGGATGGCCCGAACCCATCTGCCTCCAGCCCGGGAATGACCTGATGCTGGCCGGGGCAATCCCGGAGGTGCGATTCAAACCGCCAAAATCCATCGCGTAACCCAACCGAATCCCGACCCCGCCGCTTCCGTGATGTCGCGGCCTGCGTGGGCACCGGGACCCAGTTCAATTCGAATTTCGGAAGGACAATGCGATGTTCGCACGCAGAACCCAGATTGCACTCGCCCTCGTCACATCCCTTGGTGCCGCCGGCGCCCGGGCCGACACGATCGTCGTCGCCAACGAGAACGGGCAGAGCCTCTCCATCATCGACTCCCAGACCTCGAAAACCACCACGGCGGCGATTCCGATCTCGCCGCACAACGTCGACGTCACCGCCGATGGCCGCCTCATCCTGGCGACCGGCATGCCTGCGGCACAGTCCGGCAGCCATGCGGCTCACGGCTCCGCGGGCGGGCAGCTCATTCTCATGGACGTCGCTGGCGACGCGCCCGGCGCGCCGCAGGTCGTGACCGTGGGAGGGCATCCGGCGCATGTCGTCCCCGACGCACAAGGGCATTTCGCCTACCTGACCGACGCCGAAACCAACTCGGTGGTGGTGGTCGATATCCCGGGGCGTAGGGTAACCGGTCGCATCCCCGTGCAGAACTACCCGCATGGACTGCGCCTATCGCCGGACGGCAACCTGCTCGCGGTCGCCAACATGAAGAGCGACACGGTCTCGTTGGTGGATACGCGCAATCCGGAGAAGGCCATGCATATCTCCGTCGGAAAGCGGCCGGTCCAGGTCGCGTTCGACCGGAGCGGCCGCATCCTCGTGGTCTCGCTCAACGGCGAGGACAAGGTCGCCATCATCGACGTCGACGCTCGCAAGGTGCTGCGGAAGGCCTCCGTCGGAAACGGACCCGTGCAGGTCTACGTTACGCCGGACGGCAAGGCCGCCCTGGTCGCGAACCAGGGCTCGGCGGCGAAGCCGGACAACCGGGTGTCGGTCGTCGCGCTCGAGGACGGCAAGCTGATCCGGAACGTGACGGTCGGCAAGGGAGCGCACGGCATCGTCATCGCTCGCGACGGTCGCACGGCCTACGTCACGAACACCTACGCCAACACCATCTCCGCGATCGATCTCGGCAGCCTCTCGGCCGGGAAGGCCTATCCGGTGGGCAAGGGGCCGAACGGCATCGCCGCCCGCTAGGTGTCAGGAAGCGGGAGCAGACCGGGTGGGCGGAACGAGCCTTTCCGGTACCTCGCTTGATTTCGCTCAAGGCGCCATTCGCAAGCAAGGTCCAAGATCGGCACGCTCCGCACCGGGAGAGATCGACATGCCCACCACACCGACTCCTGCCCCCGAGTCGCCACGAACCTGGCGGACCCTGCTGATCAACACGCCCCTGGGTTGGGTCTGCTCGCTCGCGTTGGCCGCTCTCGGCATCTACCTCCTCGCGAACCACGGCGGCCACATCGTGACCGCACTGCCCTACCTCCTGCTGCTGGCCTGCCCCCTGATGCATCTGTTCATGCACGGCGGCCACGGCCACCACGACAAGCGGGAGTGACCGCCCAAGGCCGGGCCGTCTGCGGCCCGGCCGGGAACATTGGGGCCCTTGCGGCCCCGGGACCAATGGCTGCGCCCGACGAAAACCTGATCGGCGCTGCCTGCGGCCATTCCGCGAAAGCTGCGCCGACGCCGTTCTTGCCCTTTTTGACCGCTCAAAGGAGACACCGCCATGAAGATGTCCGTTCTCGCGACCGTCCTGGTTACCCTTGCCGGGCCCGCGCTGGCCCAGGCGCCGACTTCCAGTGACCCGCACCATCCAGGTAAAGCCCCCAAGGCGCAGGCCCAATCCACGGCGCCGGGAAAACCTCAGGCGATGCCCGGCCAATCCGGAATGCCGATGCCTATGGGCCAGATGATGCAGGGTCAAGGCATGCTCGGCGGCAGCCAAGGGATGATGGGCCAATTCTCGGCGGAGGATATGAGTGCCTTCGCCGAAGCCCATATCGCGTCCATCCATGCCGGGCTGAGGCTGACCGCCGACCAGGAAAAGCTATGGCCCCCTGTCGAAACCGCGCTCCGGAACCTGGCGACCCTCCACCTCAGCCATATGCAGGCCATGCGCCAGACAGGAGGGATGACGGCAAACGATCCGGTGAACATGCTGCGCACCATGGCCGACCATATGAGCCAGGGATCCGACGCCATGCGCAAGCTCGCGGACGCTGCCGCGCCGCTCCACGCGACCCTCGACGAGGCCCAAAAGCGGCGGCTGCCGGCACTCGTCCGGATGGGCAGCCGAGGCATGATGGGGCAAGGCATGATGGGTCGGGGAATGATGGGACCCGGCGGCGCCATGATGCCCGGATCCGACGGCTCTGACGACGACACCGCGAACAAGCATTGATACGCCACCCCGGATGGAGCCTGGCTCGCAACGAGGTCCTGCTCCGAACCGATGAAAGCGGGCGGACACGGGGTTGGCGCCTCGCAAGGGCATCCTCGAAAGGTACGTGCCGTCGCGACATCGGCGCGTCGTGATGAAACGCCGCTTGACCTTGCCATAATGGGAAGGTGCAGGCTGCTCTCAACGTCGATGAGAAACGGAGATCATTCCATGTGCGGATGCAACAACCACTCCTCCCGGCCGGATCAGGCGGCCGAACGTGATCCGAATGCCCTGACCTTGCGGGTCGAGGACATGACCTGCGGTCACTGCGCTGGCACGATCAAGAACGCGATCGAGACGGGCCTGCCCGGCACGCAGGTCGAAGCCGATCCGGCTTCCAAGTTGGTGTCCGTCCGCGGGAGCAGCGACCTGGCATCCATCAAGGCTCTCGTCGCCAAGGCCGGCTATACCCCGGTCGCAGCCTGAAGGAGATGCTCATGCTCAACCGCCGCAGCTTCCTCGCCGTTCTCGGAACCTCTGGGGCCGCGATGATGGCCGGACGAGCCTTTGCGCAGGCCAACCTGCCGAAGGTGATCGTGACCAAGGATCCGAACTGCGGCTGCTGCGGTGGCTGGGTGGAGCACATGAAGGCCGCCGGCTTCCCCGTCGAGGTCGTCACATCCTCCGACGTCGACCAAGTGAAGCTCCGCCTCGGCGTGCCGGGCGACCTTGCCTCCTGTCACACGGCGGAGGTGTCCGGTTACGTCGTCGAGGGTCATGTGCCGGCTGACGCCGTCAAGCGCCTCCTGGCCGAGAAGCCGCAGGCTCGCGGCCTCGCCGTTCGGGGAATGCCGATGGGTTCTCCCGGCATGGAGGTCGTCGGCAAGGCGCCGGACAGCTACGAGGTCGTCCTGTTCGGATCGTCGGGCCGGACAAGCTTCGCGCGCTACCGCGGCGTGAACCGCGTCTGATCCGGGTCGCATCGGCGCTTTGCCGAGGCAGTGCCTGATTTCGGGTTGGCCAATGGAGCGGTTTTCCGACCACGAGACTGCCAGCGCGGTTCCAGCAGCGGTCAGACCCGTGGTCTGATGCCGAACCGGATGGCATGATGGCGCGGAAAATAGCGCGAAAGCGAAGCATGCCTCTCCAGACGACCCCGCCCGAATACCTCGAATGGCTACGCAACCTGAAGGGCGAGATCCAGCAGGCCCGGCATCGTGCTGCCCTCGCCGTCAACAGCGAACTGATCCTGCTTTACTGGCGGATTGGGCGAGAGATTCTCGAGCGCCAGGCCACCCATGGCTGGGGTGCCCGCGTCATCGATCAACTCGCCGCCGATCTTCATTCGGAGTTCCCGGACGTCAAAGGGTTCTCCCGTAGAAATCTGAAATATATGAGGAAATTCGCCCAGGAATGGGGAGATTCCGCAATTGTGCAACAGGTTGTTGCACAATTGCCTTGGGGCCAGAACGTTCTGCTTCTCGACAGCGTCCCCGACGAAGCGCAGCGGCTCTGGTACGCACGAGCGGCGGTCGAGCACGGCTGGAGCCGCAATATCCTTAAGCACCAAATTGAAACGAAGCTCTATGATCGCCAAGGTCGCGCGATCACGAACTTCACATCGACCATGACGTCTCCCGGCCGATGCCGATCAATCTGTTCAAGGATCCCTACGTTCTCGACTTCGTCGAGATTGCAGGCGATGCGCACGAACGACATCTCGAGAAGACACTGATCGATCGCATCAAGGATCTTCTGCTCGAACTCGGGAAGGGCTTCTCCTTCATGGGAAGCCAGTATCATCTCGATATTGGAGGCCAGGACTACTACCTCGATCTCCTTTTCTACCACACCAAGCTTCACAGCCACGTTGTCATCGACCTGAAGATGGGCGAGTTCGAACCGGAGTTCGCCGGGAAGATGAACTTTTACCTGGCGGGGGTCGACGACAAGCTGCGGACCGAAGGCGATAGCCCCAGCATCGGGCTGATCCTTTGCCGGGGGAAGAACGGCCTCGTCGTGGAATATGCACTGCGGGGCGTGAACAAGCCGATGGCCGTATCGGAGTACACGGTGCTGCCGCCGGAAATTGCGAGAGCACTCCCAAGCCCGGATGTGCTCGTGGCGGGGTTGGAAGATCACCTCAATATCCACGATGAACCGGATGATGGTGATGGCTCCGGCGGGGGAATGTCAGGCGGACCTCGATAGGTGCCTATGAGGCGCTGGCCAGTTCCCGCCTCTCCTCTTCCGGGAAAGATCAACATCTCGCCCTGCCTCGCTTCCCCAGATCGAGCGATTGCCGTGGCCCGCTATGCGGAATGCGATCGGTCGCTTTGGATCCAGAGGATGCCGCCGAGCAGGACGTTCATGAGTTCAACCCCGAGAAGCAGGTCAACTGCCCGGCCCGGGCGTTCGCGGAATTCAAGAGCCTCAATGCAAGGTCGGAGCTTGAGAAAGCCGCAGCCGACTTCGATTACTTCGCATCCAGGCTGCCGCCGATTTAGGTGGCTGCTTTTTCTTGATGCGTCTCCACGATGAAGGCCGCCAGGGCTCCGGCCATGTTGACTGCAAGGCTGGCATGGCGCTGCGAGGGTTTCACTGGAATCTTGCCGCCGCGGCCGTGCGAATCCGACAGCCTGTTCCGCAGAGTGCCGAGGCCGTTGACCAAATTCATGGCGCTGCCAAGGATCGCCTTGATCGGTGCCTCAGTGTGCTGGTCAGGCGCTAGATTTAGTGAGGTGGCCACCGCCTTGTACAGATCCGGCAGATCCGCCCGATCGTCATAGGTCTCATTCCGCTCGTCGAGCACGCGCTTGCAGACCGTCTCCAGCAGAGTTCGGGCCATGGTGATCGCGCCCTCGGGATCCGTTGTTCGCCGCGCCAAGGCTTTGGTCCAGACCGTATGCACGCCATCGCTGTCGAAAGTCGACAACGCATCACCAGCGACGACATCGAGGGGCGCACGGTTCGCTCCTTCGAGGTGATCGATGATCGGGGTGAAGGCGTCGTTGAGGTGCTTTCGCCGCCCCTTATAACCCGCGATCTCGCCGAGCTCTCCCCAGAGGGACGCGAGGGTCCGGTTCGTCCGCACCATCTCCGGCAACAAGGCTTTGAGCTGGTCGTCCTGCATAAATTCGCTGCGCAAGGCCGAATACATCGGCTCGTCGCGTTCGCCGCCGGTGCAGCTCTCCCGCATGACGTTCTCAAGAAGCCGAGCACGCTCCAGCCAACTGTCAGGCATATCGTAAAAAGTCATCGGTTAGCCATTCAGTTCGCCCAGGCGCGCTCAAGCAATGCTCAAGGTCCGTGATAATACGAAATCAGCGGCGGATGTTCGGGATCGTCCTCCGTCATCAGCCGATCGACGAAATCCAACGCGCTTTCTGGCGACGGCTCGACCAGCGCCTGATCGATAATCACTATCTGATGATTCAGCAGGTCCGTCTCGGCGATCCGATAAAGGTATTTGTAGAAGGCCGCCACCAGCTCGGGATTGATGTCCGGAGTGATGTTCTTGAGCGGAGTGTCGATGATGAGCAGCGAGGGCACCGGCATGCCCTTGATCGCCGCCGTTCGGTGGAGAGCCAAGGCGAAACAGATCGTGAAAAGAGTCTTCTTTCCCCCGCTGCCGGCCGTGAAAAAGCTATAGGCGGCCGTTTCGTCGCCTTCGGGCCAGATCTCCGGGATCAGCGTCCTGCGGTTGATGTTGACGGTGTCCTTGGGTCCCACCCCAGGAACATGCGTCGCGATCAACGCTTCGAGGAAGTTTGCGCCCAACGCGCTGAAATTCTCATCGGCCTTGCTGAGCCGCATCTGCTCCTGTCGGATCTCACGTTCCAGCCGCGAAATAACCTCGGACAGCTTGTCGGCTTCGGCGAGCATTTCGGTAACGGCGCCGGGCATAGCCTTGACCCGGTTGAGAAACCTTATGCGTTCTTCAATTTCAGCAACCTCACGTTCCGCTTGCCGCGAACGGGCAGCGCGATCCGTCTCGTAGCCGCTCAATAACTCCGACACGTCGCGGTCCAGCCGGTCCTTGTCTTCTACGAGCTTTACGATCCGCTCCAACTGCCGCTTGCGTGCGATGGCGTGCCGACGAATCGCCTGTTCGATGTCCGTAAGCCTAGCTTCCAGATCGCTGCTGATGCTCGCGGGATTGATCTCATCGCTGCTCGGAAGCACGACCTGAAGGCACAGATAGCAACTTCCCTCCGTGGCCCGATGAACCGCGAGGGGCTGGCCGCATTGCGGGCAATTTTCGAATGCGCTTCCGGATAGAACGGACCGAGCTCGATCTGCACGCGCCACCTTGAACTTCATGGACATGAGTTCAGCGCGGAGTTCTCTCTGCTCCTGGACCCGGCGATCGAGATCTTCCAAGGTCTCCTTGTCAAACGGCGCGCAATATTGCCCCCCGATCGGCGTCCAATCTTGACCCCTTGATGAGCTGATACGGTGAGGAGGCGGCGCGGCGAAGCTGGTCGGGTTTGCGCAGCCGCGCCGGCTCCGGGTCGCTGGCGGCGCGTGGCTCAGAGCCTGTTCTTGAAGCGCCAGCTCTCGTTGCCGGTCTCGACGATGTCGCAGTGGTGGGTCAGCCGGTCGAGGAGCGCGGTGGTCATCTTGGCGTCGCCGAAGACGGAGGGCCATTCGCCGAAGGCGAGGTTGGTGGTGACGATGACGGAGCTCTGTTCGTAAAGCCTGCTGATCAGGTGGAACAGCAACTGGCCGCCGGATTGGGCGAAGGGCAGATAGCCGAGTTCGTCGAGGACGATGAAGTCCATGCGCGAGAGATAGTCGGCCATGCGACCCTGCCTGCCGGCGCGTGCCTCAGCCTCGAGCTTGTTGACGAGATCGACGACGTTGAAGAAACGCCCCCGTGCGCCGGCACGGATGCAAGCGCGGGCGATCGCGATGGCGAGATGAGTCTTGCCGGTCCCCGTGCCGCCGACGAGGACGACATTGCGCTGATGGGCGATGAAGTTGCCGCCGGCCAGGTCGCGGACGAGCGTCTCGTTGAGCGGCGTGCCGTCGAAGACGAAGTCGCCGACATCCTTGGCGAGCGGCAGCTTGGCGATGGTGATCTGGTACTTGATCGAGCGCGCCTGCTTCTCGGCGATCTCGGCTGCGAGCAGGTCGCCGACGATGCGCTGGGGCTCGTGCTGGCGCTTCACCGCCGTGGTGATGATCTCGTCGAAGGCGGCCTTCATGCCATAGAGCTTGAGCTCGCCCATGGTGGCGAGAATCTCCGAGCGTTCCATCACACGGCTCTCCTGAGGCTGTCGTAGCGGGCGCAATCGGCGGCGGGCTCATGGCGCAGGCGCAGCGCATCGGGCGTCATGATGGTGATCGCGGCTGCCGGCTCCCGGCGCCGGGCCAGGATGTTGAGAATGACGTCGGCCGAATGCACGCCCTGCTTCAATGCCTCGGCGCAGGCGGCTTCGACCGCCGGCAAGCCGTCGCTCAGCACCGCGGTCAGGATATCGACCATCTGCCGGTCACCATCCTGCGCCGGCGCCAACTTCCGACGCACCCGGTCGAGTGCAGCCGGAAGGATCCAGTCCTTGAAGGGCGCTCCATTGCGCAGGGCGCCCGGCTTGCGGGCCAGCACCGGAACATAGTGCCAGGGATCGAAGGTCGTCTGATCGCGGCCGTAGGACCGGGCGTGCTCCCCGACGATGCGACCGTCCTGACGCAGCTCGATCCGGTCGGCATAGGCGCGGATCTCGACGGGCCGGCCGATCGCGCTGGCTGCGACCGAGTACCTGTTGTTGTCGAAGCGGACCAGGCAGGTCTTCGACACCGCTGCCGGCAACGCATGGAAGCCGTCGAAGCGCCCGACATAGGGAACGAGACTCGGCCGCTCGGCTTCGAAGGCTTCCCAGATCGTGACGTCGCGTCGCTCGGGATGGCGATGCGCCTTGGCATAGCTGATCACCTGATCCATCAGCCAGGCGTTCAGCTCGTCATAGTTCTTGACCCTGAGCCTGGGCGCGAAGAAGCGCTCGCGCACGAGGCCGACCTGGTTCTCGACCTGACCCTTCTCCCAGCCAGAGGCCGGCGTGCAGGCGACGGGGTCGACCAGGTAGTGGCTGCACATCTGCAGGAAGCGCCGGTTATAGGCCCGCTCCTTGCCGACGAAGATGGTCTCCACCGCCGTCTTCATGTTGTCGTAGATGCCGCGCGTGCAGGCGCCCTTGAAGAAGGCGAAGCCCCGGTCGTGGCGTCGAAGACCATCTCCTGGCTCTCGCGGGGATAGGCCCGTACGAACAGCATGCGCGAATGACAGAGCCGCAGATGGGCGACCTTCACCTTGGTCGTCGCGCCGTTGATGACGACGATCTCGTGGCTCCAGTCGAACTGGTAGGCTTCACCGGGCGCGAAGCTCAGCGGGACATAGGCATCGGCGGTGACCGCCGACTGCTCGCGGCGCCAACCCCGCGCGTAGCGGCGAACGGCATCATAGCTGCCCTCGTAACCGCGGCCACGCAGCTCCTCGAAGATCCGGATCAGCGTCAGCCGCTCACGCGCCGGCTTGTTCTCGTTGGCCATCAGCAGCCGGTCCAGATCCGGGCGCCAGGGCCCGATCTTCGGCTGCGGCTGAACCGTCCGCTCGTACTCGAACGACGTCGCGCCCGAGCGCAGCACCTTGCGCACCGTGTTCCGTGAGACGTGAAGCTCGCGGACAATCTCCTTGATCGTCTTGCCCCGGACCGAAAACTCGCGCCGGATCCGCGCAATCGTATCCACGCCCTTCATCCCCCGCCCGCCCGTCTGAAACCAAACGGGCAGTCTCACCGAAACCGGCTCAAGGGGGTCAAAGTTCGACGCCGATCCCCCGCCTTACGGGGTCAAACTTGCACGCCGAAACACATCCGGGTCTCCACCAACGGGCAGACCACCGAAAACCAAATTCAGGAAATTGAGGCGGCCGGCTTTCGGGTCGAGCCACACCGGGTAATTTCCGAGACCATTTCGGGGAGCGTGGCAATTTCCGCCCGTCCAGGCTTTACCCGCCTGCTGGATCGACTGGAGCGAGGCGATATCCTGATCGTCACGAAGATGGATCGGCTCGGTCGAAATGCGATCGACGTCAGCTCCACGGTGCACAAGCTCGAGGAGTTGGGCGTCCGCGTTCACTGCCTGGCCCTCGGAGGCGTCGACCTCGCGAGCCCGGCCGGGAAGATGACCATGAACGTCATCAATGCCGTCGCGCAATTCGAACGAGATCTTCTCATCGAGCGGACAAACGCCGGCCTGCGCCGCGCGAAGTCGGAGGGAAGGAAGCTCGGAAGGCCGACCGCCCTCTCCTCCTCTCAGCGCACCGAGATCAAATCGGCCCTAGACGATGGCCAGAAGGTCGCGCCGTTGGCCAAGCGCTTCGATGTCAGTCGGCAGACCATCATGCGGATTCGCGATGAGGTGCACGAGGTCAAGGTGAGAGCCCTACAGCAGGCTCTCATTGTCGGGGAGCAGTCCGCCAATTCTCGCTAGGGCGTCCGCGCCGCGAGTGCCTCCCGTCGACGAGGAACCACGTGGCGATCACCCGGAACTCAGGCGGGGCGGCTCTGGGGGCGATATCTCCGCATCAGTGAAGAGGTTTGGAAACAGCCTTTCGCGATAGTCGAGTGGAAACGCAATGCGGACCGGCGTTTTTGGCGACGGAGACCTTAAAAATCCAGCCTTGAGCAAGTCGGCCATGGTGTTGCGGGCGGTTCTCTCCGATGTTTTCAGCGCAAGGTGCGCGTCACCCCTATCCAGGGAGCCGTGCTTTAGGATGACACCTATCAGATCCGGCGCACGCTTATCGTCGAGGACATCGCGCACCAGCATCCGGAAGCGGGTTTCAAGCCGCTCGATGTCAAACATGAAGGCGGAAAATCGAATCTGGTCGAGTACGACCGAGAGGAACCATTCGCAATAATCCTTCAGCGCAGCGGCCGACAGATTTCCTCTACCATCGAGATCGCCGCGGCGCGGGCTGTCTGCGTGGTCCATCATCCTCTTGTATTCGCCGCGATCTCTTAGTCCTCGCGCCAACCCCCGAGAAATGGACCAGAGGCCAAAGCCCCCGATTCCCGCACGCTGTGCCATGGCATGCGACATCAGGCGGCTGACGCGACCGTTTCCGTCGGGAAATGGATGGATGTAGTTCAGGCGGTGGTGAGCGGAGGCAATGGCGATGATCCTGGTGCTGGGCCAGTTCTCGGCTGCGCCAAATCGCTTTGCGAAGTGCTCCATGAATGGCTGGACCTGGGACGAAGAGGGTGGAAGATGTCTCCCCACCTCGACGTCGTCGGCAGCCTTCTGACGAAACTCCCCCGGAACGATTTCCGCCAGAATCCCGTCCGGCCGCTTAATGAACCTAAACTCTTCGGGCATCTCGTCGTAGAATGCGCGATGCGACCAGCGTAGGAAATCTACGGACGTTGGGCTTGATAGGGTCCCTTTTAGGTGCATTTCGTCGATCTCGCGTTGCACCATCACGTGGGCCTTGGCCTCAAGTGCAAGCGGGCGAGTCTCCGGCTCCAGCTCGGCGCCGGCAAGGGCACGCTCGATGTCTTTCGGCCGGGTGTTGTGCCCTTCAATCAGATTCGAGTAGTAGGAATTCATCATGCGAACGAGGTCGGCGAGCTCGGCTGCGGACTCGGGATGAAGCCCTCGGCCAAGATTTCCCGCTTCCCTTTGAATCTCGATGGATAGGTCCGCGAGAACCTGTGGGATCTGATCTTCGAAGAAGACAGGCTCAATGCGACTGGGAGTTTCGATCATTTTTGCCGGATCCGCTCGGGAAGAATATTGTTTGAAACAATACCCTTACGGCGCAGAAGGGCAATCATTTGCCGATCTTGGTTGCCGATGTTCGCTTCCGATCGTGGCGCCTGTCGCGCTGCCCTGTGCGTTGTCTGCCGCCCCGGGATTGCGTGCATAACAGAAAAGGAACATAAAGAGAACAAACTTGACGACGGCTGGGGCGACCAGGGAGCTAAACCATGCCAGAAGTCCAGATTGCAGGCGGCCAGGGATTGCC
>NZ_LNCQ01000016.1:21795-46898 GCF_002831785.1 Allobosea sp. FBZP-16
CGCCGGTTTCGGGATCGGCTTCGTCGGCGGTGGCCTGGTTTTGCTCCGCCGCGGCGGTGGCGCGGCGACGGCCGGCGGATTGCCTGAGGCGGTAGCTGTCGCCGTTCATGGCCAGGATGCTGACGTGGTGGGTCAGCCGGTCGAGAAGCGCACCGGTCAGCCGCTCCGACCCCAGGACCGAGGTCCAGTCCTCGAAGGGCAGGTTCGAGGTGACGATGGTCGAGCCACGCTCGTAGCGCTGCGAGAAGACCTCGAACAGAAGCTCGGCGCCGGTCGGCGACAGCGGCACATAGCCGAGCTCGTCAACGATCAGCAGCTTGACCGCCTGCAACTCGCGCTGGAGCCTGAGCAGGCGCTTCTCGTCGCGGGCCTCGAGGAGCTGGCTGACCAGCGAAGCCGCCGTGGTGAAGGCGACGGAGAAGCCCTTCTGGCAAGCGGCCAGCCCGAGCGCGAGAGCGACATGGGTCTTGCCCGTGCCACTGTTGCCGAGCGCGATGATGTTCTCCCGGCGCAGGATGTAGCCGCAGCGCGCCAGTTCCAGCACGAGCATCTTGTTGAGGCTCGGGATCGCCGTGAAGTCGAAGGTGTCGAAGCTCTTCACCGCCGGGAACCGCGCCGCCCGGATCCGCCGCTCGACCATGCGCCGTTCCCGGTCGATCAGTTCGAGTTCGACCAGCCGCAGCAGGTAGCGGGGATGATCGACGCCGTCCCGGGCGCATTCCCGCGCGACCTTGTCGTATTCGCGCAGGACCGTCGGCAGCTTCAGATGCTTGAGGTGATGGGCCAGCAGCACCTGCGGCGTTCCCGCGGTGGTGCCCGCCGGCATCACCTCCTTCGCCGGGCCCGTCATGCCGCCGCTCCAGGCAGGAGAACGGCATAATCGGCGGCCGAGGTCGTCTTCACTGCCGTCTTCGGCAGGTGCGGATAGGCCGCCAGGTTGAGACGGGCCGGGCGCCGCTCCAGACGCGCCAGGGCGATCAGCTTCACTGCATCGAAGCCGATCGCACCCAGTCGGATGGCCTCGCCCACGGCAAAGCTCACGACCTCGCGCGGAAGGGCCTCCATCAGCCGCAGCACCTGGATGAACTCACGCTTGCCGCGATTGCCCATCCGCGCTTCCAGAAGATGGCGCAGGTGCTGGAATGTCTCGGGCAGGTCCCAGCCCTGGAGCGCCGCCGCCTGGTCGAGCGCGTTCGGCTTGCTCTCAATCAGCGCCAGATAGTGCAGCGGATCGGCGACGAACACGCCGGTCCCGTAGCTGCGCGGGTGCCGGGCGATCTCCTCGCCCCGGCACAGGATCACGACCTCCTCGACGAAGCCCTTCGCCACCACGTCCTGGAAGCCATAGGCCGTCGGCACCGAGTAGTCGTTCGACCGATAGCGGACCAGCGCCGTCGACGAGACCCGCCCGCCACGCTTCTCGCACGGCTCCAGCGGCACAGCCGGCAAGGAGCGCAGGGCTTCAAGATCGGCCACGAGCCGTTCGCCAATCGTCTTCGCATGCCGACCGGCCCGCTCGCCCTGCCGCCGGCGGCAGCGCTCTGCCAGCATCACGTTCAGTTCGGCGAAGCTCGCCGCCACCGGGATCGGCGTCAGGAAGTTCGAGCGGGCATGCTTCACCAGCCCTTCGACCTTGCCCTTGTCGTTGCCCTTGCCCGGGCGCCCGAACCGATCCCGGAACAGATAGTGGCTCACCAGCTCGGTGAAGGCCCGCGTCCGCTCACGCCGGCCGTCGCCGCAGATCTTCGCCACCGCGATGCGCGTGTTGTCATAGAGGATCGACAGCGGCACACCGCCGAAGAAGCCAAAAGCCGAGACGTGACCGTCCAGGAACGCTTCCGTCGTCTCGCGTGGATAGGCCTTTACGAAACAGCCGTCCGACTGTGGCAGGTCCAAGCAGAAGAAGTGGATCTTCTGCCGCACACCGCCAATCACCGCGGTCGCCTCGCCAAAATCGACCTGGGCGTGCCCGGGCGGATGCGCCAGCGGAACAAAGGTCTCCCGGCCCCGCGCCCGGCAGAGCCGCACATGGTCCTTCACCACCGTGTAGCCGCCGGCAAAGCCGTGCTCGTCACGAAGGCGCTCGAAGATCCGCTTCGCCGTATGACGCTGCTTCACCGGTGATGTCCGATCTGCCTCCAGGATCGCTTCGATCACCGGCAGAAGCGGACCCAGCTTCGGCTTCTCGACCGGCTTCGTGCGTGTGTAGCCCGGCGGCAGCGAGAACCGGCACATCTTCGCAACCGTCTCGCGGCTCAGCCCGAACACGCGAGCCGCTTCCCGCCGGCTCTTCTCCTGGTTGAAAACGAAATCGCGAACCGCCGCGTAAATCTCCACAGCGAACATCCCCGCCAACCCCGAAAGGGGTCAGCCTATCCAGTGGCCGACTTTTACGCCGCCCGCGCCGGCACAAACGCCGGCGCTCCACTGGATGGTTTTCTCACCGCCGTGCACACATCGAGCATGTCGCCAACAACGCGCTGAATCGCGGCCTTATCCGTCATCATCGGCAGCAGAAACCGAGACCTAGGATCGCAAAGAAGTTCCTCGGGAAAGAGCTGGGCCGGTAGATCAACGATGACCGGACCGAGTTCGGTATGCCGACCGGCAAGATCCTTGATTTCGCTCCCGATCGAGGATGCATCGGCAAGGACAAGCCGAGCCGTCTCAAAGGGGGCCTCTTCGTCCGCCCGCAACGCCGGTGGCTCCCCGGAGGCCAACACCTGGATCAGCAGAGGCTCCAATCCCATCTCGAAGAATCCGCAGGCGAGCAACAGACTGGCCGTTGTCCGTCCGATGCCCTGCCCGGAACCTGCACAAACAAAGACTTCCATACCTTGCCTTCCAATTCAGGGGCCTTGGCGATTCGCCGCACCCTATCGAAGCGCAGTAGGTTCGTCCATAATGTTTGTCCAAAAATGGCCATATAGGGCCTATTCAGGACACATGAGTCCTATATCGGACAATTGTTGACAAGCTGGATTCCGGGACCCGCGCGTGCGATGCCATGGGCATGGTCCCTGGCGCTAACGTATTGAAAGCGGCAAGAATTGCGCTCGGATTGAGCCCAGACGAACTGGCCAAGCAAGCAGGCATCAGCCGACGGACTCTCGGGCGGGTCGAAACCCATCCTCGCTCCGACCGCTATCTGAAGGGCGCCGCAATGGTTCAGCAGGCGCTAGAAGATCGGGGCGTGGAGTTCCTGAGAGCTCTAGCCACCAAAGGGGAAGGCTTTCGGTTACCATTGGTCATTACTGGCGCAGCCTCTGACTCCGCCCCGAAGTGACCCGCACCTGGACGTTGGCGGCAGGAGCCCATCATTCACATGACCGTAATCCGCGCGCCGCGAACGTCTGCATTAATATCCATCCACGTTCAGCCGCCACTGCTTTCAGTGCAGACGGGATTGGGGCCTCGTCGACTTCCAAGCTGAACGCCTTTTTCCGTATTTCAAGTTCCTGACGATCGTCGCCTTCCTGTTGCTCGCGATCCTGCCCCGCACCCAGTTGGTAAGCTTGCTGGACCGAACCGCTGGCTGGCGATCGCGGGTTGGCTTCGGGTTGGAAATCGCCGCAGCACTGGCCATCGTCACCCTTGGAGCCTGGCCGCTGCTGCGGTAAACCGCTCGGGCGAGCTCCTTGCAGAGCGGCGCGCTAAGGGTTCGGATTTCACCCCCGCAACCGCTGCGGCAATGCCCGCCAGGGAAGAGTCTATGCGCAGCCCCGATGGCGTCACGTCCTTCGAACCGCGATTACGCCAGAACCAGCCAAGCCAGTCGGCCTCGCAAGCAGGATGATTCGAGGTCAATGGCGGCAACCGAAATCTAAATTGAGCGGCTAGGGCTGCCGCTCAAGCCATGCCGTCACAATTTCCGGTTCAACACCTGCCACTTCAATTAGCCTATCGGGATCAAGGATCCGAAGCCGACGATAATGGAACTCGACGATGCGTTCCTTCCGCAGCCCGCTGAGGACCCGATTGACGTGAACCGACGTCAGCCCCGTCGCGTCGCCGATCTGCTCCTGCGTGAGCGGGAGCGGCATTTCCTCAATGCGATTGCCCGGCCATTGAGCGCGGTAGCGGGCAAATAGCTCCAATATGAGGTGGGCGACCCGCTCTCGCGCGGACCGGCGCCCGATGCTCGTCAGGTGATCAAACGCCAGGCTGCAATCGCGGGCCAGCGAGCGCGCCAGACGCATGGTCAGCTCCGGCTCATCGCGGGACAGTGTCGCAAGCATCGAGGTCGGGATCACGGACGCCACCACGTCGGTCAGCGCCAGCGCCCCGAACGTTGCCTGCGACCGATTTGATGGCAAGACGCCCAGTATGGCGCCGGGCAATGCGAACTGGACGATCTGGCGCCTGCCATCCTCAAGCTGGGTATAGAGAGCCACCCAGCCATCGATCAGGTTGAAGATGGCGTTGCCCGTCGACCCAACGCTGAAGAGGTCGCGGCCCGCTTCGATTTTTCGATCGCCCGATCGGTAGCGCGGCAACAACCGATACCCCTCGGTTGACGAAGGTGCATCGGCAGCGGGCCGCGGTGCACCGTCAGCGCCCGTCAGGCTACGGCGCGGACGTCTGCTCAAGTCGTGAACCGACGCACTCGCCCCGTCGGCCAGTTCACGCAATGCCAATTCACGAAAGGTCGGCCCATTCCGCTCGCACTTGATATTTTCCCAATCGTTGCGAGGGAGCGACCGGGCCATCTCCTCAGAAATAGACGCTCGATCCAAATTCATATTGCACCTCCCGGGCGCACCTGGCCCGTTGCGGCGGCTGCCTTGGCAGCCCATCAGCATTCTGGATGAAATCCCGAGCTCGCCGGCTCAGCGCGTCCGACACCCTCGGTCGGCACGACACGGCTCACGATCGTGTGCTGGCCGACCTATGTCGGCAGGGGACGCATCGAAGGCGAGCGCAGCGGCCTAATAGAGATAGGCTTTGGGGACGGGCGGATCGCGACCGACAATAACCGAGTGTACGTGATCTTCGCGAGAAACCACGATTACCGCAGACGTGAGCGACGCTCGAATGATGTCACAGCGATATGGATGCTGAGATACCTGACATTGCGCGCAGACTGTCCGGCAGCAAGCGTGCCTGGGCAGACAACCGTCTTCGCCCGCGGACGTCACGATGACGGTCGAATGTATCGCCGGACTGGCCTGCTCTCGTGCCGCACGGTTCTCGTGCGCCCACGATGCTTCCCCCAGCCACAGTAGGGAAACCATGCAGACGACAACCAATGCAATGAACCTGAACATCCGCACCATAGCCGTCGAAAGTTCGTTTGCGCTGAACGTCAGCCGCGGATCCGGGGGTCGAGTGATCCAGATACGCGATGCGTGCAAGCCCGCGTATCCATTCCACTACGACAGGATGCCGTTTGCTTTGATCGAGGTCAAAAGCGCTGCTTACACGTGGCCACGTCGAAATCGCTGCCCGGATGCGCGATTGATCGAAATTAAGGTGTCGCGCAGAAAGCTGTGCTGATCTCTTGCGGTGTAGAAGATTTCTCGCGCGGGCCAAGATGGCACCAATAGCCCTGCCCCGAATTGATCGAAGGCACCGGATAGCAGTGCTCGTCGCGCGGGGACGACGCAAGGCGATGCTCAGTCCGTTCTTCGCCAAATGCGATGGGGTGCTACTGATCGACCCTGACGAAGCACAGGAACATGAGTTCCGCGCGAACTGCGAACGAACCGGCGAAGCCATCTGTGACCTGGTGCTCGCAACCGGCATCACTAAGCTCATATGCGGGTTCATCGACGAAGCCGATCGCAACCGCCTTTCAGCGTTCGGGGTGGATATCCGGCTAGGCTCCTGTTCACGGCCTGTGACCCTGCTGGCACGCGAATTTGACGTCCTGCCGAAGGCTTGAGGCTTCGCCGGGCGCAGGATCGACTCGAACATCCCGCCCGAGCACGCCATATCCGGGCTTCCAGAAAGCTGGGTCACTTCGCCGCGTCAGCTTAACCGAGATCAAGGATTTGCGTCCCGGTTCGCCTCATCTGTTGAGCCAGGATCACGCCACCGCACGTCGAAGGCTCCCGTGGCCCGCCAGATTCGGGACCCTACGGTGATCCGCAGAGGCAGCTCCTACCATTGATGGCCTCCAGCGGACGCGACCTCATGGAACACAGTGCAGACCACCCCAACGCCCAGGATCAGAAGCGCCGATCCACGTCGTTCAAGATCGCTCTCGTCGGGTTTCTGGCAGTCGCGGCCTTCTATCTGATTGCGGAGCACCGCGCCCATCTCCTCGGCTGGCTCCCGTTGCTAATATTCCTCGCATGCCCGCTGCTTCATGTGTTCATGCATGGAAGACATGGAGGCCACGGCAACCAATCAATCCAGCCGTCCTCAGGTTGGCGGCAGCCTCCGCACGAACACTGATCAGGCTCTCGGAGCGCTCCCATGCACGACAACGTTCCCGCCTACGGGCTTTGGTCCCTTGTTCTTCTGAACTCCGCAGTCTTCATCTTTTTTGCTTTCAGCTTCTTCAAGCCGAAGTCACCGCGCGACTGGCGCTCATTCGGAGCCTTCAGCGCCTTCATCCTGGCCCTCTTTACGGAAATGTACGGCTTCCCGCTGACGATCTACCTCCTATCCGGTTGGTTGCAGTCCAGATATCCGGACGTCAACTGGCTCTCCCACGACGCAGGGCATCTTCTCGAGGAACTCTTCGGCTGGCGAGCGAACCCGCATTTCGGCCCCTTTCACCTGCTGAGCTTCCTGTTCATCGGCGGCGGCTTCATGTTGATCGCGGCCGGTTGGAGGGTGCTCTACGAGGCTCAGCGACGCGGCACGCTCGCCACCACTGGCATCTACGCCCGGATCAGGCATCCGCAATACGTCGGCTTCGTCCTCGTGATGTTCGGCTTCCTGCTGCAATGGCCGACGCTGCTGACGGTCGCGATGTTCCCCGTCCTGGCCTTCATGTACTGGCGGCTCGCGCGGCACGAGGAGCAGGAAGCACTAGCCGAGCACGGCGAGGCCTATGCGCGATACATGCAGGACGTGCCCGGCTACTTTCCGCGACTTTCGTCCCATCCGACCGAAACGACGAGCCGCTAGCCAAATCGAGTTCCCGGCGTGGTTTGATCTGAGGGTCTAACGGCGAGCAATGCTTCGACCTTGATAGCCCGGCACGCCGCCGCACCCGGAGTTGCCCGACGCGGATTTCACGGGATGCAGCCGTTCGTCAGCGCTGGCGGCATCACCGTGCATGCGTTAGCATTCATACTGAATCTGCCTAGGGGGCTGATCGGTTCCAGCACAGGAGAGCTTGTGGGCCAATCCGTTCATCCAGCCGCAGCCTCCACGCACTTGCCGGCATTCATTACGGCCCCCGGCGAGACAGACTGGCTCATGATTGCAATGGGCATGTTTCTGCTTCTTTTCGTCCTCGCGGTTGGCATCCTCTATCTTCGACTGCATGCGCTGCCCGATCGCCTCGCGCACAATAAAGTGCAGTTAGAAGTCACTTGCGTGTTGGGTCTGCTGGCCATGTTCACCCACATGCACATATTCTGGATCGCAGGTTTGCTTCTTGCACTGATCGATATCCCCGATGTGATCACGCCGATTAAGCGGATCGCAGGTGCAACGGAAAAGATCGCTGATCGCGCGGAAGTCGAGCGTGAAGAGCTAGGCGAGCGGCCCTCCGGTCCCGTTATCGAACCTCGGAATTCCGCCGCTGCCTAAGAATTTCGAGCTGTCTGTATCCAAGTCTAAGTGAGCAACGGAACGCCAACCGATACTCGGTCGGCGGACACAACGAACTGCGGACTCCGCTCGAGCGATAGAGGGACCGCTTTCGAGGAGCGTCTCCGCACAGGACGGGTTCGGAGAGTTGCATAGTGGTCGGTGGCCCCGGATTTGCGGTCCAAGCGCAGGTAGGCGCCCCGCGACCTTGAGCCTGCCCCCGATGCTGGACCGGCTTGCTGGCCGCTTCCAGGGGGTATGAGCCTGCCCCCGATGCTGGACCGGCTTGCTGGCCGCTTCCAGGGGGTAAACGGTCACCGCGGGCTGCATGCCGGTGGCCGATTGACGAGCGATATCGGGGTCTTGTTCCCGATCGCGCTATGAGGTCGTAGCTCGTTGTACTCCCTTCGCCAAGCCTCCACTTTCTCCCGGGCATCGGGCAGGCTCATGAACCAGTGGGCGTTGAGGCATTCGGTCCGGAACTTCCCGTTGAACGACTCAATGAAGGCATTGTCCGTCGGTTTGCCCGGGCGGGAAAAGTCGAGGGTGACGCCGCGCTGATAGGCCCACAGGTCGAGGTCGCGACTGACGAACTCGGTACCTTGGTCGACCCGGATACTGGCCGGGAAGCCATGGGCCGCACCGATCTGCTCCAGCACCTCGACGACGTCGGCGCCGCGGAAGTTGAAGCGAACGTCCAGCCCCGGCGAGAACCGGCTGAAGGTGTCGACGATGGTCAGAACCCGCAGCTTGCGGCCGGTGGCGAGTTGGTCGTGGACGAAGTCCATGGCCCAGATCTCATTCGTCCGCGTAGCCGGACGACGATCGTCGCGCAGCTTCGCCTTGACCCTGCGCTTGGGCGTCTTGTTCCGGAGCTGGAGGCCCAACTCCTTGTAAAGTCTGTAGATCCGCTTCGGATTGACATTCCAGCCCTCCCGCTTGAGCAGCACATGAATCCGGCGATAGCCGTAACGCATGCGCGTCTCGGCGATCTCCTTGATCCGTTTGATGAGGCCGGCCTGCCCGGTCCGTCGGGAGCGGTAGTGATAAGTCGAGCGCTCGACTGGCAGAGCGCGGCAAGCACGACGGATGCTCACCTGCCAGACTGCGCGCACATGATCGACCATCGACCGCTTGCGGGCAGGCCTTAGAGCTTTCGCTTGATGACGTCCTGCAGCATCTCCTTGTCGAGCGACAGGTCCGCCACGATCCGCTTCAGCCGGGCGTTCTCTTCCTCGAGCTGACGCAGCCGCTTCATCTCCGAGGGCATCAACCCGGCGTACTTCTTGCGCCAATTGTAGAAGGTCGCATCGCTGATTCCTGCCTTTCGGCAGACTTCCGGAACCGGCGTCCCTTCCTCAGCCTGGCGCAGGATGAAGGCGATCTGCGCCTCCGTGAACTTCGACTTCTTCATGCCGAAAACTCCGTCCGCAGCCCGTGCTGCTAAACTGGAATTCTCCAGCTTTGAACGGTCCAGGAAACCGGAGGCAGGTCAACCTCCACGTACAAAGGGAGCAAGGTTGCGAGAAAACGATATCGTGCATCCGCAACGCTTCCCATCGCAGCATGACGGAAGGAGGACCACCCGACGCCGGCGGTTGCTCCTCACCAATCCCTGCGGCGGCAGCGACAGTGCGAGAAAGCCCCCCGGCACTGGACCTTAATCTCGATCAAAGATTTCCGGTCGCGAAATGGCGACCCTCGCGGCCTCCGAAATGCTCGCCGCTGTAGCGCTGTCCTGCGTTATCCTCCGCAGCCGTGCCAAGGAACAGACTATGAGTTCGCCGCATTCTGACCATGGCCATCACGGGCATCGCGGCCATGAGGGTCACCAGGCGAGCGGGCACTCGGTCCACGACCGTCACGACAGCCCGAAGGTGGTCATGGCAGCCGGATCGAGCCATTCCGAGCATGCTGGACATGGCGGACACGACCATGGCGCCATGGTCGCCGATTTTCGCCGACGTTTCTGGGTAACGTTAGTCCTGACACCGCCGGTTCTGCTGCTGTCGCCGATGATCCAGCACTGGCTCGGCATTACCAGCGCCCTCGCTTTTCCGGGTGACGGCTATGTTCTCTTTGCGCTGTCCACGGCCGCCTATCTCTACGGCGGCTGGCCGTTCCTGACAGGCTTCGCCTCCGAGCTGCGTAAGGGGCAGCCCGGAATGATGACCCTGATCGCGCTGGCGATCTCGGCAGCCTATTTCTTCTCCGCCGCCGTCACCTTCGGCTTTCCCGGAGAGGCCTTCTACTGGGAGCTGGTGACGCTCATCGTCATCATGCTGCTCGGGCACTGGGTGGAGATGCGCTCCGTCATGGGCGCCTCACGCGCCCTCGAGGAGTTGGTGCGGCTCCTGCCGGACAGCGCAACGAGGATCGAGGCCGACGGCAGCACGCGCGAGGTTCCGATCTCGGCGCTGAAGCCGGGCGATCGCGTGATCGTCCGGCCGGGCGCCAAGGTCCCCGTCGACGGCAGGATCCTGGAGGGTTCCTCAGGCTTCAACGAGGCCATGCTTACGGGCGAGTCCAGGCCCGTCACCAAGACGGTCGGCGCGACGGCGATCGGTGGCGCGATCAACGGCGCCAACGCGGTGACGATCGAGGTGACCGCGACGGGCGACTCGACCTATCTCGCTCAGCTCATCGATCTCGTGAAGAAGGCCCAGGCGACACGCTCGCGCACGCAGGACGTCGCCAACCGGGCTGCGGCCTGGCTGACCTACATCGCCCTCATCGTCGGCTTCGGAACGCTCTTCGTCTGGTGGTTCCTCCTGTCCGCCCCTCTCGAATTCGCGCTCGAGCGGATGGTCACGGTGATGGTCGTGGCCTGCCCGCATGCGCTCGGCCTGGCCGTCCCG
This sequence comes from Allobosea sp. FBZP-16, assembly GCF_002831785.1. Lineage (NCBI taxonomy): Bacteria > Pseudomonadati > Pseudomonadota > Alphaproteobacteria > Hyphomicrobiales > Alloboseaceae > Allobosea > Allobosea sp. FBZP-16. Next base: position 32,364 of record NZ_LNCQ01000016.1, read on the forward strand.
CTCGTTGTCGCCGTCAGTACCTCGCTCAGCGCCAGCAATGGCCTGCTGATCCGCGACCGCGCCGCCTTCGAACGCGCGCGCAATCTCAATGCTGCTGTCTTCGACAAGACGGGCACCCTGACCGAGGGCCGCTTCGGGGTCAGCGACATCGTGTTGCTCGGCGAGGGCAAGGTCGATGACGAGCTGGCCTTCGCGGCCGCAGCCGAAAGCCAGTCCGAGCACCCGATCGCCCACGGGATCGTTGCCGAGGCGAAGGCGCGGAACATCGTGCTGCCGAAGGCGACCGAGGTCAGCAACATCACCGGCGAAGGCATCGTCGCCAAGGTCGGCGACCAGGGCGTGCGCATCGTCAGTCCCGGCCATCTCGCCCGGCAGGGCCAGCCCGTCGAGCACCCGGAGCTCAAGCGACTCGAGGCCGAGGGCAAGACGGTCGTCGTGCTTGTCAGGGAGGGCACACCCCGGGCCCTGTTCGCACTCGCCGACATCGTCAGGCCGGAATCGAGGGAGGCGATAGCCGAGCTCACCCGCCTCGGCATCAGGTCGGTGATGCTGACGGGCGATGCCAGGGGTGTTGCAGAGACCGTCTCCAAGGAACTCGGCATCACCGAGTTCTTCGCCGAGGTGCTCCCCGACCAGAAGTCCGAGAAGATCAAGGAGCTTCAGGCGCGCGGGCTCTCGGTCGCCATGGTCGGCGACGGCGTCAACGACGCACCGGCCCTCGTCCAGGCCGATCTGGGCGTCGCCATCGGCGCCGGGACTGACGTCGCCGTGGAATCGGCCGACGTGGTTCTTGTCAGAAGCGATCCGCGCGATGTCGGGGCGATCCTGGGCCTGTCGCGCGCGACCTATCGCAAGATGGTTCAGAACCTGATCTGGGCGACCGGGTACAACACCATCGCCATCCCGATGGCCGCCGGCATTTCCTTTGGCACAGGCTTCCTGATGACCCCGGCCGTGGCTGCCGTCTTCATGTCCGCCAGCACCGTGATCGTCGCTATCAACGCGCAGTTCCTGCGCTTCTACAGGCGCCAGGCATGACTTCGACGAACCGACAGGAAAGCGTTCCGCGATGCGGCTGATCCTTCCCCTGCCCGGCAACGAGGCCTTCGCGCAACGGCTGGCGGATGCCGGAGGATGGGAGTTCGGCGCGCTCGAAACGCGCCGCTTTCCCGATGGTGAGAGCTATGTGCGCCTCCTGTCGGATGTCGCAGGCAGGCCGGTCGATCTCGTTGGCACGCTGGCCAGGCCCGACGAGGGCTTCCTGCGCCTGGTCTTCGCTGCGGATGCGGCTCGCTCGCTCGGAGCGCGGACGGTGACGCTGATTGCGCCTTACCTCTCCTATATGCGGCAGGATCGGCGTTTCAGGGCCGGAGAGGCCGTGACCTCGAGAAGCTTTGCGCGGCTCATCTCGTCGAGCTTCGACAGGCTGGTTACCGTCGACCCGCACCTGCACCGATATCCGGCGCTTTCCTCCCTCTATTCCATCGCCACGAGCACGCTGCATGCGGCCCCGCTTCTCGCCGACTGGATCGCGGCGGAAGTCCATTCGCCCCTCGTCATCGGCCCGGACGAGGAAAGCGAGCAATGGGTTTCGGCGATTGCCGAACGAGCCCGCGCTCCCTGGACGGTGCTTCGCAAGGTGAGGCATGGGGATCGCAGCGTCGATGTCGATGTGCCCGACCTGTCCGCATGGCAGGGGCGCCAACCCGTTCTCGTCGACGATATCGCCTCGTCCGGCCACACCCTGATCGAGGCGGCGCGCAAGCTCCCGCTGCAAGCATTTCCCAAGCCCGTCATTGCGGTCGTCCATGCCATCTTCGCCGACGATTCCTATGCTCGCCTGCGCACGCTATCCGAAAGGATCGTCTCCACGGACGCAGTCGAGCACGAGAGCAATGCCATCGGTCTTTCCTCACTGATTGCAGGCGAGTTGTCGGTCGCGGAAGATGCAGCGGAACAACTCGTGCGGCGGCGCAGGCCGCCCGAACCGCGCGACGAGGTTGAGCAAGCCGGATATGACTCCTTTCCGGCCAGTGACCCGCCACCCTGGACGTCCGGCCGATGAAGCCTCGCACGCAAATCGAGGTCCCGGGCGGGCAGAATGCGGTGACGAGCGCGAGGCTCAAGCGATCCGAATTGGCCTCGACTTTCGGCGCCGCTCTGTTCGGCGGCGGCCTCGGATTGCTGGTCGCCCGCTACGTTGCCGACCTTACGGTTCCCTTACTGCTGGCGGGAGCGCTCATGCATGCTTGGGGAATGTACGACAAGCACGCAATCGAGCGGGACCTGGGACGGCCCGAGGCGCCGTGGATGAGGGCGTTGTACTGGCTGTGCTGGCTGGTTCTGGCGGGCGTGGCTCTCACGATCATTCTGAGAGCGCTCCTCTATGCGGCTTCGGTCCAGGTATCCGCTCGCGCAGCAGCAGGCGCACTTCTCTCCTGAGAGCAATCCGCGCAGAAAGGTCCAGCGAGTGAACCACGATCCATCTCCCGAATTTCTGCGTTGGGCCAATGGCTATGGCGTCATCGAGCACTCGTCCGAAACCAGGGATCGCGTCCGGGCCCTGGGGGCGCGGCTGATCGCGGCCGGCAGAACGACCGAAGTGGATGCGTATTACCGCTTGCTCGCGGCGGCGGACCGCCTCGCGTCGGCCGCCATGTGGGCCGTCGTCCACATGACCTATGCCCGAAGGATGGACCTCTCCGGCGCGCCTTTGCCGCCGGAGGCCTTCAAGGCCACACCGGAGGGACATACCGGCGGCTCGCTCAATATGGTTCCCGCATTCGTCGGCTATCTCGTCGCCAACGCGATCACCGCGACGACGCGCTCCTGGCTCATGGGACAGGGGCATTGCGTCGCCTCCATAGAGGCGATCAACGCCCTTACCGGCGACGTGTCCGCCGTCCAAAAGGGCCGCTACGATCGTAGCGAAGCCGGGCTTTCGAGGCTTGCCACCGACTTCTATTCCTATGCGATCGACGGAAACGGACACGCCTCGGTTCCGCTCGGAAGCCACGCCGGCCCCAACACGGCCGGTGCGATCTCGGAGGGAGGGTACCTCGGCTTTGCCGGGGTACAATACGTTCACATGCCGCTCCCCGGCGAGCGGCTGGTCGCGTTCTTGAGCGACGGCGCCTTCGAGGAACAACGAGGTTCCGATTGGACGCCGCGCTGGTGGCGCGCCGAGGATTCCGGCATCGCGGTCCCGGTGATGATCCTCAACGGTCGCAGGATCGAGGAGCGAGCCCAAATCGCACAGCAGGGTGGCTCAGACTGGCTCGCCTCCCATCTGCGCCATAATGGGTTCGACCCTTTCACGATCGACGGGCGGGATCCAGCAGCCTTTGCCTGGGCGATCCTCACGGCGGAGGAGCGGCTCGAACGCTTCGCGGCCCGCCCGGACCGCCGCTATCCCGCGCCGATCCCCTACGTCATCGCCGAGACGGTCAAGGGCTTCGGGTTCCCTGGAGCGGGCACCAACGCCGCGCATAACCTGCCGCTCGGCGGCAACCCGTCGAACGACGAGGTCGCGCGCCAAGCGTTCAACGATGCCGCGCGGTCCCTCTTCGTGCCGTCGGACGAGCTCGATCGTGCCATCGGCGCGCTGGCGGTTCACGGGAAACAGAACCGCCCGCCCGAGAGCCGGCACCCGCTGGCGTTCCGGCACCCGCCCTCCCCTCGACTTCCTGAGCCCGATTGGACGAGGGCCGGCAGCCCGGCAGATTGCGCTATGCATGCGCTCGACCGGTGGTTCGTGCGCCTGGTCGACCACAACCCGGAACTGAGGCCGCGCGTCGGAAACCCCGACGAACTGCGATCCAATCACATGGGCGCTACGCTCGATCGCCTGCGCCATCGCGTGAACGTCTGCGAACCCGGGACCGCGGAGGCCGTGGACGGAGCGGTCATCACCGCTCTAAACGAGGAAGCGGTGGCGGGCGCGGCGCTTGCCAACAAAGGTGGCCTCAACCTGATCGTCAGTTACGAGGCCTTCGCCATGAAGATGCTCGGCGGCCTGCGACAGGAAATCGTCTTCGCCCGGCGACAGCGCGAGATCGGACGGCAGCCAGGCTGGATATCCGTGCCGCTCGTCGTCACCTCCCACACCTGGGAGAATTCCAAGAACGAGCAGTCGCATCAGGATCCCACGATCGGCGAGGCACTACTCGGCGAGATGTCGGACACCGCACGCGTCCTGTTCCCGGTCGACGCCAACACCGCTATGGCCGCCTTGCGCTCGGTCTATGGCGGCCGCGGACAGGTGGCCTGCCTGATCGTCTCCAAGCGCGACATGCCGCATCGGCTCGACGCCGAGACGGCCACCCGGTTCGTGGAGGACGGCGCGGCCCATTTCGAGGGCGTGCCGGACGCAGCCGACCTACAGATCGTCGCGATCGGCGCCTATCAGTTGGAAGAGGCGCTGAAGGCCGCCAGCCGACTTGGACGGCACGGTCATCGAGTCCTGGTCACAGGAATCTGCGAACCCGGACGCTTTCGTCAGCCGCGCGATCCTATCGAGGCGGCCTTTACGGCAGGCGACGATGCAGTCGCGGCGTTGTTCCCGCCGGATCTGCCGCGCGTGATCGTGACCCATACGAGGCCTGAACCCATGCTTGGCCTGTTGCGGCGGCTGGACGGCGGACCACGGCGGACCACGGCGCTCGGCTATATCAGCCGCGGCGGCACGTTCGACGTGCCCGGGATGCTCTTCGCCAATCGTTGCTCGTGGGCGCATCTGGTGGATGCGGCGGCGCCGCTCGCTGGCTGGTCCCAAGTCGACTTGCTCACACCCGCCGAGCGCGACGCCATCAATGGACGCGGCGACCCGGCCCACCTCCTAATCTCAACGACCTGAAGGGCCGTCACGCTCATGCTCACGCTCACCTCCCTCGGCGGCGCCGGTACGGTTACCGGCTCCAAGCATCTCCTTGCCCACAACGACACCCGCATCCTGATCGATTGCGGCCTGTTCCAGGGTCTCAAGAACCTGCGCGATCTGAACTGGGAACCGCTGCCCATCGACCCGTCGAGCATCGATGCGGTGGTGCTAACGCACGCCCACCTCGATCATTCCGGCTATCTGCCGAGGCTGGTTCGAGAGGGCTTTCGCGGCAAGATCTTCGCGACCGCCGCCACGAGCGACATCGCCGAATTGATCCTGATGGACAGCGCCCACCTCAACGAGAAGGACGCCGAATACGCCAACAGGAAGGGATTTTCTAAGCATAAGCCAGCCCTGCCGCTGTACGGAAGCCATGATGCCGAGCGCGCTCTCGAATTCTTCACATCGGTTCCATTCGGCGAGGTCGTTCGGCTTCCCGGTGGCGCCACGCTGAGGTTCCGGCACGCCGGGCACATCCTGGGTGCCGCCACCGCCGATATCGAATGGGGCGGACGCCGTATCGCCTTCTCCGGCGACATAGGGCGCTATGACGACCCGGTTCTCCCCGACCCCGAAGCCGTGCCCGAAGCGGACTATGTTCTCGTGGAATCGACCTACGGCAACCGCGTCCATGACCCGGCCGATCCCACCGAAGCGCTCGGTGCGATCGTCAAGAGAACGGTCGAGCGGGGCGGAACGCTGGTGATCCCGGCCTTCGCGGTCGGGCGCGCCCAATCGCTGCTCTACCATCTGTGGAAGCTCAAGACGAATGGGCAGCTTGCCAACGTCCCGATCTACCTGGACAGCCCCATGGCGATCGATGCAACCAATCTGCTGCACGCCCATCGCGCCGACCATCGGCTGCCTGTGGAGGTGTGCACCGCCGTCTGTGCGGTCGCGACCTATACTCGGGACGTCGAGGGTTCCAAGGCGATCACGGCCAGCCCCTATCCCAAGGTGGTGATCTCGGCGAGCGGGATGGCGACCGGCGGGCGCGTCCTCCACCATCTCAAGGCGTTTGCCCCCGACTCGAAGAATACGATCCTGTTCTCCGGCTTCCAGTCTGCGGGCACTCGCGGCCGCGCCATGCTGCAAGGCGCACACGAGACCAAGATCCATGGCGAGTGGATCCCCGTCCAGGCGGAAGTCGCCGAGTTGTCGATGCTCTCCGCGCACGCTGACGCGAACGAATTGATGCGCTGGTTGTCGGGCTTTCGGCGCGCGCCAAGCCGCGCCTTCATCGTTCACGGTGAGGATGATGCTTCGGAAGCCTTGCGCGTGCGAATCGACCGCGAGCTCGGCTGGAACGCCACCATCCCTCGCATGAACCAGTCCTTCGACCTATGACGATGCCCAACGATCCCGCCGTCACCCAACCGACGTTGCGAGCCAGGCGGCTACACCTGCACTCGCAGCACCAGGCGGTCGTCGTCATGCGGACCGACTGCCACGTCTGTCGCTCCGAGGGATTGGCCGCCCGATCACAGGTTCTGCTTTCCAATGGCGAGCGGCATGTCCAGGCGACGCTGTTCCAGGTCGAAGGGGACTCGCTCCTCGCCCTCGATGAGGCCGGGCTTTCCGAGACGGCCTGGGACCTTCTCGGCATCACGGAGGGCGAGGCGATCACCGTCAGCCATCCGCCCGCCATCTCGTCGTTGGCAAGCGTGCGCCGGCGCATCTACGGCAACCGGCTCGATGCGCAGGCGTTCTCCGCTATCGTCGGGGACGTGGTCGCCGGGCGCTACACCGACGTCCATCTCGCAGCCTTCCTGACGGCCAGTGCCGCGTTGCCGCTGAACGAGGGCGAGACGGCCGATCTGACGGATGCGATGGTCAAGGTCGGTGACCATCTGCGATGGGATGCACCGATCGTGGTCGACAAGCACTGCGTCGGCGGCCTTCCCGGCAACCGAACGACCCCGATCGTCGTCGCCATCGTTGCGGCGAACGGCTTGGTCATGCCCAAGACCTCCTCCCGCGCCATCACCTCTCCGGCTGGAACGGCCGATACCATGGAGACGCTCGCGCCGGTCGATCTCGACATGGCGAAGCTACGGCGAGTGGTCGAGGCCGAGGGCGGATGCGTGGCATGGGGCGGCGCCGTGCACCTCAGCCCCGCGGACGACATCTTCGTTCGCGTCGAGCGTGAACTCGACGTCGACACCGAAGGTCAGCTCATCGCATCGGTCCTCTCGAAGAAGATCGCCGCGGGCTCGACCCATGTCGTCATCGACATCCCCGTCGGGCCGACCGCCAAGGTCCGCAGCGGCGAGGCCGCCGATCATCTCGCGGATCGCATGAGCGCGGTCGCGGCACGTTTCGGCCTCAGCGCGACATGTCTCCAGACCGACGGGGCACAGCCCGTGGGGCGAGGTATCGGCCCGGCCCTCGAGGCTTTCGATGTCCTCGCCGTGCTCCAGAACGCGCCCGATGCCCCCGACGATCTGCGCCAGCGTGCCGCCCTGCTCGCGGGCGCGGCCCTTGAGATCGGTGGCAAGGCCGAACAAGGACGCGGCACCGTGATGGCCCTTGAAACGTTGAGCAGCGGCAAGGCCTGGACGAAGTTCGAGGCAATCTGCCGGGCGCAGGGCGGGTTGCGCGCACCGCCAAAGGCATCGAGCGTCCACGCGCTCGTCGCCCCAAGCGCTGGTCGCGTGGTTCATATCGACAACCGCAAGGTCGCCAGGCTTGCCAAGCTGGCGGGAGCGCCGGAGGCCAAGGCCGCGGGCGTCCATATGGAGGTCCGGTTGGGCGCGACGATCGACAGGGGCCAGCCCCTCCTGCATGTCCACGCCGAAACGGCTTCGGAATTATCCTACGCGCTCGACTACGCCTCGCGTGCCGGAGACATCGTCAAGGTCGAGCCGTGAGGCTCGAGCTATGGCCTTCCACGCTGGCTTGTCCCGGGACGCAGGCGTTCAACGTCTACCAACGAACCATGCATTGGATCGTGCCGCTCCTTTGCATCATCCAGGTGCCGACGGCCTGGGCGATCCAGCGCACGCACCTGGCGCACGGCTTCCTCAAGCCTGCTCCCATCGACTTGTTCCTGCATCAGGTTCACGCCTGGAGCGGATGGCTGATCCTGCTGATGGCGCTGCTACAGCTTGCGATCCGGCTCGTCCGCGGCAAGCCCCTTCCTCCCGATGGCACCTCGCGATTGGAAGCTCGGGTAGCTTCAGCCACACACATAGCGCTGTACGGCCTCTTGATCGCGCTGCCGGTGACCGGAACGATCGCGATGTATCTCACCTTCCGGGTCGCGCCTCTCCATAGATACCTGAGCTGGTTGCTCCTGGCATTGGTCCTCATCCACATCGTCGCTGCGCTCTGGCATCACCTCTATCGCCGCGACGACGTCTTGCGCAGGATGATCAAGGGCTGATGAGGCGTGCCGTCGCCAGGAACCGGGCGTCGGAGATCGGCTCCGGAGCGGACGCACAATGGACTCGTTGATCCCGCAGCTCGGCCTTGCTCTGGCCATCGGCTTGCTCGTCGGACTGGAGCGTGGGTGGCGAGAACGCGACACGCCCGATGGCGGCCGGACGGCGGGTATACGCACCTTTGGGATCTCTGGACTGCTGGGCGGCGTCGCCGCGGCCCTCAGCCTCAGCCTGAACACGCCCGCGGTCCTCATCGCCACGTTCCTGGCCTTCACCGCCGTCTTTGCGTGGTACCAGGCGCGCGAATCCATGCACGACGAGAGCTTCAGCGTGACCGGTGTCATCGCCGCTCTCGGCGTGTTCGCGCTCGGCGCCCTCGCGGTCACGGGCGATCAACGCGTCGCGGCGGCGGGCGGAGCCGCGCTCGCGGCCGTTCTTGCCAGTCGCGATCTCCTGCACGGGCTGCTCAGGAGGATTTCCTGGATCGAACTGCGCTCGGCACTCGTGCTCGCCGTGATGACCGCGATCGTCCTGCCCCTCCTGCCTGCGCGTACGATCGATCCATGGGGAGGCTTCAACCCCCGGCAAGTGTGGCTGTTCACGGTGCTGACGGCCGCGATTTCCTATCTCGGCTAAATCGCCGTCCGGGCCCTCGGTACCGCTCGCGGCGTCCTGGTAGGCGGCCTGGCAGGCGCGATCGTCTCCTCGACCGCCGTCACCGTCGCGCTGGCGCGAACGGCGGCAGCGGGAGGAAGTCCCTGGCCGCTCGCCGGAGCGGCTGCGCTCGCCGCGGGCGTTTCCGTGCTGCGCGTGGCGGGGATCGTGACCATCGTCGCGCCATCGCTGCTCGGCGTTTCCGGCACCGCGATGCTTGCCGCGATTGTCGGCTTCGGGGCATCCGGCGCCCTCTTTCTGTCGCGGGGACGGGTGGACGGAGACGGTACGGAACCGCCCCGAAATCCCTTCGAGCTCGGACCGCTCCTGGCCTTCGCCGTGCTCTTCGGCGTCGTCTCGACGATCAGCGCCGTGCTGTCGATCGGAAGCAGCCGCGGAATGATCGCGACCTCCGCGATCTCGGGGCTTTTCGACGTGGACGTCGCCGTGCTCAGCGCCTTGCGGCTTCTCGGGCAGTCGGCATCGCCCGAGGCCGTCGGCCACGCTGTCCTGCTGGCGCTCGCGAGCAATGCTGTCGGGCGCATCTCGGTCGCGATCGCAACCGGACCTGTCCGCTTCTGGTTGCCATACATCGGCGCCACGATCGTCGCGGCTGCGTTGGGTTACGCGGCATTCGTCACCTTGCCGCATTTCGAGTGGGCGGGCCTCCTGGGCACTCCGAATCCTTGATCGGGGTTAATTCGCGACGTCGGGCATTGCGCTAGCTTTGGGTCCGAGGATCCACCGTTGAGCGGATGCGGACTTTGGCGAAGACCATTGCCGGACTGAGAAGAGCGCTGATCGTGGCGCTCGCGTTCGTGCTGATCGCGGTACCGACGATCAGCGCCCATCCCGTCCATTGCCTGGAGGAGCCGACGGCTGGGTTCTCCCAGGTCGACGCATCGAAAATCACAGCGAGCCAACACCAACATGGGCACGGCAACCCGGAGGCCGGAAGGCCGTCAGGTCCATGCTGCGCGGCGGCGTGCAACGCCTGCGGCATTACCATTGCAGCAGCCCCGAGATCCTCAAGCACCACCGTTGAGGCGGTCGCGTATCGCCGACAGGAGGAGCAACCCGGTGGCCTCGTGGCCCGTCCACCCCATGGCCCTCCTCGATACCGATCCGAGCGGTCCGTCTGACATCCAGGTCGTCCAGCTCAACGCATGTCTGCCAACAAACCGGATCAACGACCCTGCCGTCGCAGGCCGAAACAGGACATTCATCATGAACCGTCGCAGATTCCTCACTGCCGCAATGACCGGGGCCGCGGCGCTCGGCGCGAACGCCTTGATGCGCCCCGCCGCCAGTCTCGCCCAGGGAGCGAGCAGCCCATCACCGATCGACCTCCGGGTCGTCAGCCGGACCATCGAAGTCCACGGGAGGAGCGCCCGCGTGTTCGGCCTTCTGCAACCCGATGGCCGCCATGGGCTCATCCTGGAAGCGGGATCGAACTTCGACGTCCGCCTTGCCAACGAAATCGGCGAGGCCACGATGATCCACTGGCATGGCCTGACCCCTCCTTGGCACCAGGACGGCGTGCCGGACAATCCGAAGCCACTGCTCAAGCCGGGCGATGTCGCCCGCTACACCTTCCCCGTAGGCGCTGGCGGCACACATTGGATGCACGCTCATACGCTTCAGGAACAGAACCTGCTGGCGGCCCCCCTCATCGTCAGGACGGCCTCCGATCTCGCGCGCGACGAGCAGGAGGTGGTCGTCCTGCTGCACGACTTCTCCTTCAAGCCCGCCGAGGAATTGCTCGCGAAGCTGAAGGGCGGCGGAGGTCACGCCGCGCCGATGGACCATTCCGCGATGGGCCACGGGGGCAACACTCACCAGCCTGCGACGACAAGCCAAGCGACGGCCAGCGACCTCAACGACATCGACTACGATGCCTATCTCGCCAATGATCGCGCTCTCGATGATCCCGACGTGATCCGGGTGGAGCGTGGCGGCCGGGTCCGCCTACGCATCATCAACGGCGCCACCGCGACGGCCTTCACCATCGAGACTGGATCGGTTCCCGGCACGCTCTTTGCGGTGGATGGCAGGGACGTCGAGCCGATCGTCGGCACGGCCTTCCCGCTCAGCATGGGCCAGCGGCTCGACATCCGGCTGTCCTTGCCTGTGGGTCCGGGCGCCTATCCCGTTCTCGCGCTGCGTGAAGGGGCCAGCGAACGCACCGGGGTGATCCTCGCCACGCAGGGAGCCTCGGTGCAACGCGTCGCCGGAAGCGCCGAGCACGCCGGTCCGATCGTCGAACTCGGACTCGAGCGGAAGCTGCGGGCCCTGCATTCGCTTCCCGTCCGGGCTCCCGATCGCCGCTTCGCGCTGACCCTCACCGGCCGGATGCAGGACTACACGTGGGGGATCGGCGGCGCGGACGATCTCCGGATCCGGAAAGGCGAGAGGATCGAGGTCACGATGCGAAACGCATCGATGATGTCGCATCCGATGCACCTGCACGGTCATCATTTCCAGGTCACCGCCATCGACGGGGTATCGCTCCCGGGAGCCGTGCGCGATACGGTCCTCGTGCCGCCGGACGCAGCCGTGACGATCACGTTCGATGCCGACAATCCCGGCCGCTGGCCGTTGCATTGTCACCACCTCTACCACATGGCGACGGGCATGATGGCCCAGCTTGCCTATGAAGGGATCGGCTAGCCTCGGCCGGCGCGTCACCGCATCTGGACTCAGCTTTCGGCGCCCGGACCCGTGCACATGGCCTGTCCGGGCGCTCGCCTGAACTGAAGCGTCCATTCGTGGGGCGTTCTCGTCGATCTCGACTACCCTGGCTCCCGCGTCCGGTGGACGAAAGTTTCCATGCCGCGGTCCCTCAGAAATCCAATCTTGTGGTATAATATACGAGGCACGGTTCCTTGATCCAAGGAGGCGAGAATGGGTCTCCAGGGTGTCCTTTTCGCAGCGGCGGGACTGCTGCCCTTCCTCGTCGCTTCCACTGAGATCGCTCAAGCTCATCCCTCGGGATTGCGATTGGGCGCCCAAGAGATCACGCAAGCGGTTCACGGCAAGCTATGCACTACGCCGGGAGGCGCGAGGTTCGCGTTCGGAGCCGACGGACACTTCGCGTATGACGGGCTATGGCAGACCACTGGCAGCTATGTGGTCGCCGACAATTCGATCGTAGTCACGTTCGACAGCGGCCTTCGTCGAGCTTTCGCGATGTCCGTCAGGGATGGCGTACTCTACATGGAACAGACACGCGTATCGTGCGCCAACGGTGGATGATAGGCGGTTCGTCTTGCGCCCACTGCGGCAAAGGGGCGATGCCGTCGCGGACAACGACTTCAACGGTGCTGCTTCAGATGGTGGCCGCTCGGCGCCGCCGGCGATGGATTGCGGTAGCCACGCAGAACATCATATCGCGCGATCTGATCCGAGGTGAGAAGGCCAGCCGTCTCGATATGGGCCTGCAAATGTACCGCCCGCAATGAGCCCTGCCTGGTGCCGATTTGGGCCGTCAGTTCACGCAGGCGCAATGGCTCGATCGTGCGCCGTGCGAAGGCCACATCGAGCTTGAGCTCCAAGTCCAGGATTTCGGCGCCCAACGCCATCGCGCCCGCTTTCATGCGCGCCTCGGATTTCTTCAAGCCGCTGCGCTGTTCGGCCGAAAGCTGGAGTTCGGACGCCAGTTCGAGCGCGTGAAGTGGACCGGGATATCGGTTGAGTTCCGCGGGCTTGGCCAAACCCATGCCGCGCCCCAAAGACAGGTCATCGATCTCATTTCGTGAGAGAGCCTTGATCTCGCGCGCCTCCTGGCCAGCGTAAGGACTCACGGATTGAGCCGAGACGGGAGCGACCCATCCGGAGATCGCCAGGATGAGCAGGCTGAACGCGATTGCTTTGATCATGGAACGGTCTCCTCGATCATTCCGATAAGGGTGTCGGAAGCGCCGCAACATGATTGAAATCATGTCAGCTCGATAATGCCGTTTCCTCTCCGAATGATCCGTTCGGATTCCAACAGCGCGAGCGTCCGGTACAGAACCTCAGGCGCCAGACCGATCATCGCCGCGATGTCCTTCAGCGGCCCGCCGATGGTAATGGTGCGGCCGTCGACGCCGGTTCGCGCCACGAGGTAGCCGAGCACCCGCTCTCGCGCCGAGCGAACATCGCGCAGGGTCAAGGCGGACCGGAGTTCCATCACCTGCCGAGCAAGGTCCGCCGTTAGCTCCAACCGTGCGGTCGCATCGCCCTCCAACAGGGCGAGCGCCGCTGACTTGGGAAAGCAGGCGACCGAGCTCTCCGCCACGGCCCGCGCATCGCAATGATATGTCTCGACGAACAACGAGGCTTCGGCGAAACGCTCTCCCGGTCCGGCGACGAAGAGGAGGGTCTCGCACCCACTGGCGCTGAAGCGCGCAAGGCGAATCTGCCCTCTGCGGACCAGGAAGAAGCCCCGCGTCGCATCCCCGCTCGCGAATAGAGTCTCGCCCGCCGCGAGTTCCCGAATGACCGGCTTCAATCCGGCGAGGATGGACGCCATTGCCATCAGATCTGTTGCAGCCCCCGATAGCGCGCGAAAACATGCTGCCTGCTGGCGGAAAAGATGACGACGTCATAATCCTCGGGCGCCTGCCCGGGCACCTGCATTCCTGGTGAACCGACCGGCATCCCTGCAACCGCGAGGCCCGTCACCTTCGGGCGCTCGATCAGAAGCCGCTTGATCGCCTCGGCCGGAACGTGGCCTTCGACGACATAGCCACCGATTTCGGCGGTGTGGCAGGACATCAGACTATCGGGCACACCCAGCCGGGTCTTAAGCGGCGTGACGTCGGCAACCTCAACCATCTCAACCGGAAAGCCTGCTTTCCGCATATGCGTGACCCAGCCGCGGCAACAGCCGCAATTGGGATCCCGGGTCACGACCATCTTCGGAGGCGTCTCGGCGGCCGAAACAGGGCGCCGCAGCGCGAACGCTGAAACCGCCTGTGCGGCGCCGATCAACAGCGCGCGGCGGGATAGGGAAAGCTCGATCGGCACGATTGTCTCCTTTGCCTTGGTTAGGTCCTTCTCCAGTCGCGCGTCCAGCACCTTCACCGGAAGAAGACGTATTTTACGAGCGCGGCGATCACGAGCAGCAGAACCGCGATTCCGAGCAGGCCCGCGAGACCCATGCCCCAGCCCATTTCACCCATCATGTCGTGCATGCCTGGTCCCTCCATCATTCGACAGCAGCAACAAGGGGCGCTGAGGCGGCTTCCGATGCTGCCTTCTCAGGCGCCAGGGTCGACGGCAGCCGCCAGCCCTTGACCAGGCCGTAGATCGCCGGGATCACCAGCAGCGTCAGCACGGTCGAGGAGACCATTCCGCCGATCATCGGCACGGCGATCCGCTGCATCACCTCCGAGCCCGTGCCGGTGTTCCAGAGGATGGGGAGCAGTCCCGCCATGATCGCGACCACGGTCATGATCTTCGGCCGCACGCGTTCGACGGCACCGAGCATGATTGCCTCATGCAGGTCCGCGCGGGTGAACGCCCGCCCCTGTGCTTCACAGCGCGCACGCACCTCGCGGAGCGCGTGATCGAGGTAGATCAGCATGATCACGCCGGTCTCGGCAGCGACGCCGGCGAGCGCAATGAAGCCGA
>NZ_LNCQ01000015.1:0-753 GCF_002831785.1 Allobosea sp. FBZP-16
CTCGCCAACCAGGCCGACCAGGGCGTCCTGCGTCTCCTCGGCTGATCTTCGGTCCGCAGGAGCGGATCACCCCGCAGAACGCGGGACGAAGCAAAAGAGCGGCGGAGCCTCGGCTCCGCCGCTTTTCGTTTGGGCCCATTTCGGAATCGGCAGCTCGCGCGGTCTCGACCGCGGCCGTTCCGGATCCGTTAACCATGCCGGGACTTCGCCCGGTTTGCGAGCAGTTCGTCGCCCCGAATTTACCGCTCGTTACGAGATCGGACGCATGGTCTCCCCGTCGGGTCCAGAACGGGCTCGATGCCAGAAGGCACCATACCAGGAAGGTATCAAATCATGGCCGTTTCGCTCTCTGCCGGCGTTCGCAACAATCTCTCGACGCTGCAGTCGACCGCCGCCCAGTCCGCGCAGATCCAGAACCGTCTCGCCACCGGCAAGAAGGTCAACTCCGCGATCGACAGCCCGGTCAACTTCTTCACCGCCGCCTCGCTGAATGATCGCTCGAGCCAGCTCACCGGCCTGCTCGACGGCATCTCGAACGGCATCCAGACCATCCAGGCTGCCTCCAAGGGCATCGACGGCATCACCAAGCTCGTCGGTTCGCTGCAGTCGACGATCAAGCAGGCCCAGGCCGACGCGGCTCAGAACCGTCCGACCAAGGCCGGCACGGCTCTCGCCACTGCGGCGGAAGTCACGACCACCAGCAAGAGCCTGAAGGACATCGCCCTCGACAAGAAATTGCTCGATGACGATGCC
>NZ_LNCQ01000015.1:1040-1542 GCF_002831785.1 Allobosea sp. FBZP-16
AGCAAGATCGACGATCTTGCCAAGGATGCCGGCTTCAACGGCATCAACCTGCTCACGGGTGACCGTCTGTCTGTCGTCTTCAACGAGAAGACCGGCAAGAACCAGACCAAGCTCGACGTGCAGGGCACGCAGCTGACGTCCGACAACCTCGGCATCGTCAAGGCTGGCAACACCCAGCTCGCCGGTAGCACCAACTTCCAGAACGACTCCGATCTGGAAGCCGCGACCAAGTCGCTGACCGGCGCGCTGACCTCGCTGAAGTCGCTCTCCTCGACCTTCGGTGCGAGCCTCTCGGTCGTCCAGACCCGGCAGGACTTCACCAAGGACCTGGCGAACGTCCTGACCTCCGGCGCGGACAACCTCGTCAACGCCGACCTCAACCAGGAAGCCGCCTCCCTGCTCGCGCTGCAGACCCGTCAGCAGCTCTCGCAGCAGGCGCTCTCCCTCGCCAACCAGGCCGACCAGGGCGTCCTGCGTCTCCTCGGCTGATCTTCGGTCCGCA
>NZ_LNCQ01000014.1:0-76306 GCF_002831785.1 Allobosea sp. FBZP-16
CCGCGCTCGGAGAAGCGGAAGTCGACATCTTCCTGCATCTTGCGCAGCTGTTCGGTCAGGCGCCGGTTCTCGAACTGCAGTTGCTCGATCTGGCCGGAAAGCTGGCGCAGCTGGTTCTCGAGCCTGCTCGTGCGGACCACGAGATCGGCCGCGTCCTGCGCGGCGGCAGGCTGGGCC
Source organism: Allobosea sp. FBZP-16 (assembly GCF_002831785.1). Lineage (NCBI taxonomy): Bacteria > Pseudomonadati > Pseudomonadota > Alphaproteobacteria > Hyphomicrobiales > Alloboseaceae > Allobosea > Allobosea sp. FBZP-16. Next base: position 178 of record NZ_LNCQ01000014.1, read on the forward strand.
AAGCCGATCGCCAGCAACGAGAAACCGGCAAGCATGGCATGCCGCAGCGGGAACCGCTTCCGGCTCGGAATCGAAATCGTCGCAAAGCTCATGTCAGGCAAACCGCATCGCCCCGGGGACTGTTCTCATCAGACGCGAATACCGCGGCCAAAATATGGAAAAGCCGGCGCTTTCCTTGCGGTAAGCGCCGGCCAGGTCAAGCTTTTATCGAGCTGTCCGGTTCAGACGCCGCCGGCGCCGTCGAGCACCGTCACGGCGCGGCGGTTCTGCGACCAGCAGGAGATGTCGTTGCAGACGGCGACCGGCCGCTCCTTGCCGTAGGAGATGGTGCGGATGCGGTTGCTGGGGATGCCGCGCGAGGCGAGATAGTCCCGGACCGTCTGGGCGCGACGGGCGCCGAGCGAATAGTTGTACTCGCGTGTGCCGCGCTCGTCGGCGTGGCCTTCGATGGTGAAGGTGTAGCGCGGATAGCGCTGCAGCCAGCCCGACTGCTTGTCGAGGGTCGCGACAGCGGTCGGGGTCAGATCGGTCGAGTCGGTCTCGAAGAAGACGCGATCGCCGACGTTGACGACGAAGTCCTGGGCGCTGCCAGGCGTGGCGGCACCGCCGGCTCCGAAGCCATCGGCGGCGTTCTGGTCCTTGGCGCAGGCGCCGAGGGCGAGCGCTCCGATCAGGGCGGCGGCGATGCGCACGGTGCGGGCGCTGGCTGCAAAGGAGGCGAGCATGTCAATTCTCTCCGAATTTCGGGCGCGGAGCGCGCCGGGCGGCGTCACGCGTTATCCCAATCAATGATGTGTCAACCTAAACGAGACCTTGCCAGAACAAGGCGAAGTGGCGGCATTGCGGCGTATGGTTAACCAAATATGGCTGGATGCCGACGGTTCGACGATGTTGCATTCCTGCACCATCGCAGAACGCGCTAGCGCGCCGCCGTCAGCAGCGGCGACCAGGTCGGATCGGAGGCAAAGGACGGCGTCGGCACCGGCACCTCGACCCGGCCGGTGATGTCCACCATGTACAATTTCCCGCCGGATTGTCCGCCCGGATCCCGGAAGAACATGATGTACTGGCCGTTCGGAGCCCAGTTCGGCGCCTCGTTGTGGAAGCTCTCGGTCAGGATGCGCTCGCCCGAGCCGTCCGGCTTCATCACGCCGATCCCGAAGGTGCCGCCACCCTGGCGGGTGAAGGCGATCAGGTCGCCGCGCGGCGACCAGGACGGCTGCGAATAGGAACCCTGGCCGAAGGAGATGCGCTTGCCCTCGCCGCCGCCGGCGCCCATCACGTAAAGCTGCTGCGAGCCGCCGCGGTCGCTCTCGAAGACGATCTGCGATCCATCCGGCGCATAGGACGGCGACGTGTCGATCGCAGAGGTCGAGGTCAGCCGCTGCGTGGTGCGCGAGCCGATGTCGATCGCATAGAGATTGGCGTTGCCGCCCTGCTGCAGGCTCAGCGCGATGCGCGCGCCATTCGGCGAGAAGCGCGGGCTCGTGGTCATGTCGGGGAAGTTGCCGACGACCTGGCGCTGGCCGGTCTCGATGTTGAGGACATGGACGCGCGGCTGCTCGCCGGTGCGCTGCGCCATATAGGTCACTTCCTGCGCCACCGGCGAGTACCGCGGCGTCACCACCGAGGTCGCGCCATCGGTCAGATAACGCACATTGGCGCCGTCCTGATCCATGATGGCGAGGCGCTTGCGCCTGGCCTCCTTCGAGCCGGATTCGTCGACGAAGACCACACGGGTGTCGAAGAAGCCGCCGACGCCGGTGATCTTGGTGAAGACCGCGTCCGAGATGATGTGGCCGACGCGGCGGGAATTGTTCGGGTCGGTGAAGTATTGCTGGCCGTCGATCTGCTGGCCGGCGACGACGTCCCAGAGCCGGAACTCGGCCTTGAGCCGGCCGCCGTCGCGCGAGACCCGGCCGATCACCAGCGCCTGCACGCCGGCCGCCTTCCACGCTTCGAATTGCGGCGCCGCATCGAAGGGCGGGTTCTTCTCGGGATGCCGCGCCTTCTCGATCGGCACGAAATAGCCGCAGCGCTTCAGGTTGTTGGCGATGATGCCGGAGACCAGCCCGCCGCCTTCGCCGGCAAAATCGGCGACCGCGATCGGCATCGGCTGGAAGGTGCCCTTGCGCAGGTCGATCACCAGTTCGGCCAGCGCGGGCGTGGGGAGCAAGGCCGGCAAGGCCAGCCCCGTGCCGGCCAGCGCCAGCGCATGGCGGCGGGTCAACCCGCGAGCCTGCAGATTGGTGGAATGATCAATGCGGTCCATGGCGGTCACAGCACGTCCCTGGCGTCGAAATTCACGATGACGTCGCGCCAATCGTCGTAATAGGAAGCAAATTGCGCGGGAATGCGCAGCGGCGAGCAGCGGCGCGTCGCGGTCAGCGCCGAATCCGCCGCGACCCGGAAGAGCGGGTCCGACGAGGAATTGGTCACGCTCGCCTGGCCGATCAGAGAGCCGTCGGTGTTGAGCTTCATGCGCACCTGCGGCACCACCGGCTTCGAGGCGCTCTGCAGCGCGATCGGCACGTTCCAGCACTTCTGCAGCTGCTCCTGGATGATGCCCATCAGCTGCGTGCGCAGCGACGGCGAGAGCTTCTGCGAGGAGCCGGTCTGCGTGCCGAGCGATGCGGTACGGTTGATCTGTGGCGCGCTCGAACCCGAGGACTGCGCCTGCTCCTTCGACTGCAAGAGCTTGGCGATGTCGTTCGGGTTGAAATTCTTGGCGATCTCGGCCTCGCGCTTCGCCTTGGCTTCCGCTTCGCGCTTCGCCTTGGCCTCGGCGGCGATCTTGGCCTTCTGTTCGGCCTCCGCTTTCGCCCTGGCTTCCGCTACCGCCTTCTCCTTGGCAGCCTTTGCCGCCTCGGCGCGCGCCTGCGCCTCCGCTTCGGCCTTCGCCTTGGCGGCGGCCTTTTCTTCCTGCTCGGCCTGCTTGGCCTTGCGCTCGAGCTCGGCCTCCTCGGCGAGCTTCGCCAGCTCATCGCGGCGCTGCTGTTCCTCGCGGGCGGCCGCCTGCTCGGATTTCTGCGGCTGCTGCTTCACCGGCTCGGCCGGCGGTGTCGGCTTCGGGGTCGGACGCGCAGGCGGCAGCGGCGCGGCGGCATTGTCCTCGGCGACTTTCAGCTCGGCCGGGCGCGATGGCGGCGCCGGCGTATCCTGCTTGGCCTCGCCCGCTTCCTTGCGCTCGACGATCTCGGACTGGCGCTCGGCCCGCTGCTGCGGCTTCTCCTGCACCTTCTCCGCCTGGCGCTCGCCGCGGGTGACCTGGTTCAGCGCCGAGGGATCGATGACCTCGACGGCGATCGCCTCCTGATGCTCGGGCAGCGGCGCCGTGCCGGCAAAGGCCAGCAGCCCCGCGACCAGGACGGTCGCGTGGCCCAGGGCGGAAACCGCCAAGCCCGGCTCTGAGCGCGAAAGCATCAACGCGACGGCACCTTCTCGTTCAACGCGAATGCGGTTCGGTGACCAGCGCCACGCGCTTGAAGCCGGCGCTGGTGATCGTCGCCATCACCGAGGCGACGCGGCCATAGTCGACCTGCTTGTGGCCGCGCACATAAATGCGGTCCTCGAAGCCCTGCTTGGCCAGGCCTTGCAGCTTCTGCACCAGATCGGGCTCGAGCGTCGGCTGGTCCTGCAGGAAGATCTGGCCCTTCTCGTCGATGGCGATGGTGATCGGCTTCTGATCGACATTGATCGGCTTGGCGCCGGTCTGCGGCAGGTCGATCGGCACGCCGGTCGCGATCAGGGGAGCTGCGACCATGAAGATGATCAGCAGCACCAGCATGACGTCGATGAACGGCGTCATGTTGATCTCGGCGATGGCCCCGTGACGGCGCGGACGACGCCCACGGCGTCCCCCGGCCTTTGCGCCGGCTGCGGCTGACATGCCCATCGTCTAAGCCCTCACGCGGCCAGGCGTTCGTCGATCTGCCGCGACAGGATCGCGGAGAATTCGTCGGCGAAGGCCTCGAGCCGGTTCTGCGCCTTGGCGACCTCGGCCTGCAGCTTGTTGTAGGCCATCAGCGCGGGAATCGCGGCGAACAGGCCGATCGCGGTGGCGAACAGCGCTTCGGCGATGCCTGGAGCGACGACGGCGAGGGAGGAATTTTTCGAGACCGCGATCGCGGTGAACGAGGTCATGATGCCCCAGACCGTGCCAAACAGGCCGATGAACGGCGCCGAAGAGGCGATGGTCGAGAGCACCAGCAGCTTCGATTCGAGCCGTTCGGCCTCGCGCTGGATGGTGACGTCGAGCACCTTGTCGATGCGAGCCGAGAGGCTGGCGACCGAGCGCCCGCCATTCTCGAACGAGCGCTTCCATTCGCGCATCGCCGCGACGAAGACGGCGGCCATGTCGTTGACCGGGCGGTTCGAGAGGTCGCGATAGAGCTCTTCGAGCGAGCGGCCCGACCAGAACACCTCCTCGAACGCGTCCATGTCCTGGCGCGTGCGGCGGTAGAGCAGGGTCTTGTCGATGATGATCGACCAGCACCAGATCGACGCCGCCAGAAGCCCCATCATCACCAGCTTGACGACGATATGGGCGTGCCAGAACAGCGTCCAGAACGACATGTCGACCTGCGGCGCGGCCTGCGCGATCTCCACGGCGGGGTTCATCCTGTCATCCTTCTCTCTCGAGCCGCTACCGGCCAGGCCATTGCGACCTGAACGAATCCGGCTCTGGCCGACGCGAAACCGAGTGCGGCGCCACGCAGCCTGTTCTTCGCGCCGCGAAGCTCGCGCCGCCGCCCGTTTCTGCGCTCCGGGGATATGCCACTGACACCAATTACCGCTGAATTCGGCGAAAGATGGGCCAAACGGCGATGTTCCCGGGCGCCAAGGGCCTTGTGTCCCGTTAAGTCACCGTCAAGGTTAAGGGCCTGCATGGTTAATATCGCGTTATGACGGCCCTGCGGCCGTCAGCGGGCGACGCAGCGACGACCGGGGTTGGAGCGATGCGGTTTGGCGAATGGCTGGGGGGCCAAGTCCGGAACTATGCCCGGAACTATGTCTGGAACCGCACGACGCTCAGCGCCGTCCTGATCGCCTCGCCGGCGATCCTGTCCTCGATCGCGACCTTCGCCATCTCGAACTCGCTCGACCGGCGCAGCGCCCGCTTCACCGAAGAGCGCGACGGCATCACCCGCGACCTCGGCGCGCTCGACGGCCAGGTGAAGAGCTTCGAGACCTTGCAGCTCGGGCGCGGCGCCCTGCTCCTCGTGCTGAACGGCTCGCAGGCCGACATGCAGTACAAGTACCTGCTCGACCGGCTGTTCCGGCTGAACGCCAAGCAGGCCGTGCGCCGCATGGCGGTGATCGTCCATCCGCAGGACTGGCAGGGCCGGATGGCGCCTTATGACGCCCTCGTCGATCAGGAGTACAGCGACGCGAATACGGTCCACGCCATCCAGGCGATGGAGGACGCGATGGTGCAGGAGGCTGGAGCGCGGCTGACCGCTCTCCAGCTCCGTCACAACATCGTCACGGGGCGCATCGCCAAGATCGACAGCCTGAAAGCCCAGATCACAGCAGTCCTGGCTTCGCTGACCTCCGCTCTCACCATCGTGATCTTCTTCGTGACCACCAACAAGAAATCGGCGCCGCCTCCCGCAGCAGCTCCTGCGGACAAACCCCAACGGCCCGCTTCCGTGAGGAAGCGGGCCGCCGACGGTCGTCAGCTCTGAAAAGGGGGCGCGCTTTCCGTGCGACCGTTTCGGTCGCACGATCAGAATTCGCGCCAATTCAAATGTTGGAGCATGTTCTCATCGCAAAAGTGGTTCCCACTTTTTGCGGAACATGCTCTCAGGCGCTTTCGACAGTATCCGTGCCGGTGCTGGGGCGGCGCGTATTCATGAACTCGTCGAACTCGGCCTTGTCCTTGGCCATGCGCAGCCGGCCGAGGAAATCGTGGAATTCGCGCTGCTCATCCTCGAGACGGCGCAGCGTCTCGTCGCGATACTCATCGAAGGCGCGGTTGCCGCTCGAGGACGGGCCACGGCCCCAGCCGCCGAAGCCGCCGCGGCTGCCCCACTGCTGGGCTCCGCCCATGCGCTCGCGCAGGCGTTCCATCTTGTCCTGCAGGCGATTCATCCGGTGCTCGTAGCGAGCCGGTCCGCAACCATGTCCCATGCGTCCACTCCAGAAAAGAAAAGCCAGGGTCGCCAGACCCAGCGGCCAGAAGATGATGAAGCCGAGCACCGCGAAGGCGATCCAGGCTCCCTTTCCATATTCGTCAAGCTTCGCGACGATCGGCATCGATCCCTCTCGAAACAGAATGGCAACGACGGATGCCGCTGCCGGCCAACCTCCCGTTCGGCTCCATCTTGGAAAGAGGGACGAATTCACCGATCAATCGATCGGATCCGGCCCTCGCCGACCGTGTGAATGTAAATCACATTCACATATCTGGACGCAACTGCCAAGTCTTTCAAGACGACGGACTCAAATTTTTGCGCCGAGACCTTCCCTGCCTTGTCATCCCGGACAAGCCGCGTCAGCGGCGCCGATCCGGGATCCATTCCGGAGCCTTTCCGATAGAGGTTCCGGAATGGATCCCGGGTCTCCGCTTCGCTACGCCCGGGATGACGATGAACTGAAGACCTGAGCCTGACCGTCAGCCCGCCTGCTCGGGCGGCAGGCCGAGGCCCTTGAGATAGATCAGCATTCCGGCTTCGAGCAGATCGGAGGCAGACATCGGCAACGGCCGCCGACCCGCATCGGCGCGGCCGAACAGGGCGGCGACGCCGTGCGACATCGCCCAGATATGCAGCGCCATCATCAGCGCCGGCGGGCGCTTACCCTGCGGCAGCGCCGCGATCAGCGTCTCCGCCGCCTGGCGCAACTGCTGGAAGGAGCGATCGGCGGCGGCGCGCAATTCCGGACTGGCATCGAGCGGAACGCCTGCCTCGAACATCGCCGAATAGAAGGCCGGCTGGTCATGGGCGAAGGCGAGATAGGCCCGGCCAAGCCGGTGGAAGGCCGTCTCCGGATCGGGCTTGCCACTGTCCCAGGCCTTGGCGAGCGCCGCCTCGAAGGCTGCGAAGCCATGGACCGCGACGTCGGCCAGCAATTCGTCGCGATCGCGATAGTGGCGATAGGGCGCCGCCGGGCTGACGCCGGCCATGCGTGCGGCCTCGGCGAAGGTGAAGCCGTTCGGCCCCTTCTCGCCGATCAGGCCGAGGGCAGCGCGGACCAGCGCCTCCTTGAGATTGCCGTGGTGGTAACCCCGCGGCTGCTCGGGCTCGTTGCGTTTCCAGCTCATGTTACGGGCCCTAACATGGCGATCCGCCAGCGTCGATGCCAGCGGCGGCAGGAGCGATCAGAGGATTTCGAGACCCAGGCGATGCCGCAGCACGTCCGGGATACGCCGCGCCTTGCCGCCGCCGACGCAGGCGACCTTGACCTGCGCCGTCACCAGAACCTCCTCCCCGCGCAATATGCGCTGGTCGAGTTCCATCGTCGCGCCGCGCGCCAGGGTCGGCCTGGTCTCTATGGTCAGCAGATCGTCCATCACCGCCGGCCTGACGAAATCGATCAGCATGCGCCTGACCGCGAAGCCCAGCGCCGCATCGCCGTCGAAGAGCTCGCGCTGCTCGATGCCGAGATCGCGGATCAGTTCGGTCCGGCCGCGCTCCATGAAGCGCAGATAGGAGGCGTGGTAGACGACGCCGGAGAAGTCGGTGTCTTCATAGTAGACCCGGACGGAGATGCTGTGAGCGGCGGCCATAACGGTCTTTCTGGGAGATAACGCGGGCGTTCTAGACCGCCACGCGCACCCCGGACAACCTCATGGCCGGCTCGCGTCGCTCAGCGCTTGCAGGGCTTGCCCATGAACGAACCGCAGTCATAGGGCTGCGACAGATCCCGACGGACAGAATTCTTGCCGACGCCGATATCGTCGATGCGCCAGCCACCGCCCTCCTCGACCATGCGGAACGGCACGGACATCGCCTTGCCGAAGCTGCGGAAGCTCGCCGTCACCAGCGCCTTGCCCGCAGCCGGAGCCTGCGTGACCGTGACCTTGAGGTTCTTTACCTCGCCGTCCTGGCCCTGAATGAACGGCTCGGCACCAATATGGCCGATATCGCCGCTCTCGTCCTGATAGCGATCGTCGCGGGCGAACAGCGCCGCCAGGCTCTTGCTCATCAGCGCGTCGCGATGCGGCGGGCGCCAGGGCGGTTCACCGCCGCCATCCAGGGTCTTCTGCGTGACCGCATAGGCCTTGCGCACGGTGGCGTCGGGCGTGGGCTCGGCGGCATGGCCAGCCATGGAAACCAGCATCAGGGCGGCCAGCATCAGCGCAGATCGCATTATCGTTTCTCCCAGCCTCGCCTGTTCGAACCCGACGACAGCACGATGCGCAGGAGGCCGCATCATCCAAATGCGGGACACGCTATCGCGCGGCCTCAGCCCTCGTCATCATCCCCGAACAGGCCGAACTGCGCGCCCTCACGGTTCGGCTCGGGCATGCCGAGATGCCTAAAGGCGTGCGGCGTCAACAGGCGGCCGCGTGGCGTGCGCTGGATGAAGCCCTGCTGCAGCAGGAAGGGCTCGATGATCTCCTCGATCGCGTCGCGCGGCTCGGAGAGCGAGGCGGCGATGGTCTCGATTCCGACCGGGCCGCCGCCGAAATTGATCGCGACGGTCGTCAGGTAGCGCCGGTCCATCTGGTCGAGGCCGATCGCATCGACATCGAGCAGGCCGAGCGCCTTGTCGGCGACCTTGCGGGTGACGATCGCATCGCCATCGACGATGGCGAAGTCGCGCACGCGCCGCAGCAGCCGACCGGCGATGCGCGGCGTCCCGCGCGAGCGCTTGGCGATCTCATTGGCGCCGTCATCCGACATCGGCACGCCGAGCACCCTGGCGCCGCGCGCGACGATGCCCTGCAATTCCTCAACCGTGTAGAATTGCAGGCGGATCGGGATGCCGAAGCGGTCGCGCAGCGGCGTCGTCAGCAGACCGGCTCGGGTGGTGGCGCCGACCAAAGTGAACTTCGGCAGGTCGATCTTGACCGAACGCGCCGCCGGCCCCTCGCCGATGATCAGGTCGAGCTGGTAATCCTCCATCGCCGGATAGAGGATCTCCTCCACCGCCGGGTTGAGCCGGTGGATCTCGTCGATGAAGAGCACGTCGCGCTCTTCGAGATTGGTCAGCTGCGCCGCAAGGTCGCCGGCCTTGGCGATCACCGGGCCAGAGGTCGAACGGAAGCTGACGCCGAGCTCGCGCGCCACGATCTGAGCCAGCGTCGTCTTGCCGAGGCCGGGCGGGCCGACGAACAGGACGTGATCGAGCGCGTCGCCCCGGCTCTTGGCGGCATTGATGAAAACCTGGAGGTTCGCGCGCGCCGCCGCCTGCCCGGTAAAATCCGCGAGCGACAGCGGCCGCAGCGAGGCCTCGCTGTCGTCGTCGCGCTTGTCCGCCGTCATCAGGCCGGGACGCTTCGGCTCACTCACAACTCGATCTCCAGCTCCAGCGCATCATGCACCGGGATGTCCTGGTAGCCGGTCTTGATGATCGTCGGAACCATCGCGCGATAGGCGTCGATCGCCTCGATATAGAGGCCGGAGAAGCGGAAGCCATGCTTCTGGTAGAACACCAGGGCCGGCATGTTGTCATTGGTGAGCATCGCCCTGAGCTTGCGCGCACCGGCCGCCTTGGCCGCAGCCTTCACGGCTTCCAGCATGCGCGAGGCCGCACCCTCCCCTTCCTTGAGGGAGTGCAGCGCGCAGAGCACCGCGATATCGCCGTCTCGGGCCCAGCTCGCCACCGCCAGCAGCTCGCCCTCGGCCGTGAACATGCCGATCAGGGGCAGCTCGGCGCAATCATACAGCTTCGAGCCGATCATCATGCGATGCGAGCCCCAATGCCGCATCATCAGCGCGAGGAAGGTCGACTTGTCGGCAATCTCGCGGAAGATCACCGCCGGTCCCTTCTTCATTTCGCCAGCTCCTTGAGGCCGAGCCGGATCAGTTGCGCCGTGCCGGCCCCCTCGCCCGCGTCACGCGACGCGGCCGCGACCGCAGCAACAGCCTGCGCCTGCGGATAGCCGAGATTGGTCAGCGCCGAGACGGCGTCCGCCACCGGCTGCGGCAACCGCTTGTCCTCGAGCGCACCCGAGAGCTGCGCCAATGCCGGGTCGACATGGCCGAAGGCCGGCGCCTTGTCCTTCAGCTCGGCGCAAATGCGCTGGGCGAGCTTGGGACCGACGCCGGGCGCGCGCGCCACCGCCGCCTTGTCGTTGGTTGCGATCGCGGTCGCGAGCGCGCCGGGCTCGAGCGTCGAGAGGATGGCGAGCGCTACCTTGGCGCCGACGCCCTGCACCATCTGCATCAGCCGAAACCAGTCGCGCTCGTTATCCGACATGAAGCCGTAGAGCCGGATCGCGTCCTCGCGGACATGGGTCTCGATCGAGAGGGCCGCCGCCTCGCCGATCTTGGGCAAGCGCTGCAGCGTGCGCGAGGAGCACTGCACGACATAGCCGACGCCCTGCACGTCGACGATGACGTGGTCCTCGCCGTACGAATCGATGAGGCCCTTGAGCTTTCCGATCATGCTCCCTGTTAGCATGACGGCAAGCTGCCGCCAGACCGGATCATTCGCGGCGTTCATGCGTTCTCCACCGGCGATTTGGGGGATTCTTCCGCATGCTGACGAAACACCGCAACCTGCGGACCGGCCGCTCGGTCTGGCAGGGCGAACGGCCACCGCGCTTTCCCAAGCAAGGCATCACGGCTGACACGGAGAGCGACGTCGTGATCATCGGCGCAGGCATCTCCGGCGCGATGCAAGCCGACATGCTGAGCGAGGCGGGCTTCAGCGTCCTCGTCGTCGACCGCCGCGGCCCCGTGCGCGGCTCGACACCTGCGAGCACCGCTTTGCTGCAATACGAGATCGACCAGCCGCTGACGAAGCTGAAGCGCCAGATCGGCGAGGAGGCCGCGATCCGCGCCTGGCGCCGCTCGCGTCTGGCGCTCGACGGCCTGGCGGCGCGGATCAAGGAGCTGTCGCTGGCGCAGGTCGTGCGCCGCGACTCGCTCTACCTCGCCGGCAATGTGCTCGACGCCGATGCGTTGGCCCGCGAGCACGAGGCGCGCCGGCACGCCGGCCTGGAAACCGCCCTCCTCGATGCCGACACGTTGAAGGAGCGCTTCGGCATCGAGCGCCCCGCCGCCCTGCTCGGCTACGACAATCTCGAAGCCGACCCGGTCGCGCTCGCCACCGGCTTCCTGCGCGCGGCGCTCGGGCGCGGCGCCCGTCTCGCCTGGCCGGTCGAGATCGTCGACCTCGATGCCAGGGCGCGCTCGGTCAGCCTGCGCACCAAGGACGGTCACCGCATCCGCTGTCGGCACCTGGTCTTCGCGACCGGCTACGAACTGCCTTTCGGCACGCTGCCCAAGGGCCACAAGGTGCTTTCCACCTGGGCTCTGGCGACCGTGCCGCAGAAGCGTCGCCTCTGGCCCAAATGCTGCTTCATCTGGGAGGCATCGGACCCTTACCTCTATCTGCGCAGCACGCGCGACGGCCGCGTCATCTGCGGCGGCGAGGACGAGGATTTCGTCGACGAGGACAAACGCGATGCCTTGATCGAGCGAAAGACGGCAGCGATCCGGCGCAAACTCGGCAAACTCCTGCCCGGCATCTCGACGGAAGTCGACTATGCCTGGACCGGCACCTTCGGCACCTCCGAAACCGGCCTGCCGACCCTGGGGCCGATGCCGGACCTGCCAAATTGCTGGGCCGTGATGGGCTTCGGCGGCAACGGCATCACCTATAGCCGCATCGGCGCCGAGATCATTCGGGCCGGTCTCCTCGGCAAGGCAGATCCGGACGCCGAGCTCTACGCCTTCCGCAGCTGATACTGCGCCAGCAGCGCCCGGGCGCCACGGTGCTGCGCATGGCAGATCGCGACGGCAAGTGCGTCCGCCGCGTCGGCGCTGCGCGTCTCGGCCTTGGGCAGCAGCACGCGGATCATCGCTTGCACTTGCTTCTTGTCGGCATGGCCGACACCGACCACGGTCTTCTTCACCAGATTGGCGGCGTACTCCGCCACATCGAGCCCGGCCAGCGCCGGCACGACCAGTGCGATGCCGCGTGCCTGGCCGAGCTTCAGCGCCGATTGCGGGTCGCGGTTGACGAAGGTCTCCTCGACCGCGACCTCCTGCGGCCGGTGCCGTGTAATCACGTCGGCAATGCCCTCGTGCAACTGCCTGAGACGATCGGCCAAGGGCTGCTTCTCGTCGCTTTCGACCACGCCGCAGGCGATGAAGGACAGCTTCGTCCCCTCGCTGATGACGAGGCCCCAGCCTGTCTTCCTGAGACCGGGATCGAGGCCGAGAATGCGAATCGGTTCGGACATCGGCGCAGACTAGAAGATTTCGGCCTGCTTGGATGGATGAACGACGCTCATCGCTGCCATCACAGCGACGGGGGTTGATCGCTTGCCGTTGAGCGTGAAGGAAAGAAATTCCCTCGCCGGCCTTTTCGATGACCGCTTTCCTGACCTCGCTCTTTCCCGGACTTACAGCCGACGGCATCGCCATTCTCGTCGGCGCGACCCTGCTCGGCGGCCTGGTGCGCGGTTTTACCGGCTTCGGCTTCGCCATGGTCTTCATGCCGCTGGCATCGATCGTGATCGGCCCTGTCGCGGCGCTCGGGCTGATCTGGGTGATCGATCTGCCCTTCGCCCTGCCATTGGCGGCACGCTCGGCCAAGCGGGCCGAATGGGGCGAGGTCGTCCCGCTGCTGGTCGCGGCGACGCTGACCTTGCCGCTCGGCATCGCCCTCCTCACCTGGCTTGATCGCGAGACGATGCGCTGGCTGCTGGCGCTGCTCGTGCTTGCCGCCGTCGCGCTGATGGCGTCCGGCTGGCGCTATCACGGCAAGCCCGGCATCCCGCTCTCGCTCGGCGTCGGAGCGGCCTCGGGTCTCTGCAACGGGCTCGCCAGCATCGGCGGCATGCCGCTCGCCGTATTCTGGCTCGGCGCCCAGCGCAACGACCGGCACAAGACCCGTGCCAACCTGCAGACCTATTTCGGCCTGAGCACGGTGGTCAGCGGCACGATCCTCGCGCTGAAGGGCATCATCACGCTGGCCTCGGCGCTGATGGCGCTGCCGCTCTTCGCTGTCTATGGCGCCGGGCTCTGGCTCGGGACGCACGCCTTCGGTCTCGCTTCCGAGCAGGCCTTCCGCCGCATCGCCTATCTGACGATCTTCCTGAGCGCCCTCGTCAGCCTGCCGATCTGGGACGGGCTGATCGGGCGATAGCCAGGCCGCGATGTTCGGACTTGACCGGGGCTCGGCGGCAGAAGGGCTTCAGCTGCCGAGCTTGGCCATGATGTCGTCGGCGATCTCGAAATTGGCGAAGACGTTCTGGACGTCGTCGTCATTGTCGAGTGCTTCCATCAGCTTCATCATCGACGCCGCCTTCTCTTCGTCGAGCGGCGCCGTCGTGGTCGGCCGCCAGACCGGCTTGGCCGAAGCCGGCGCGCCGAGCGAAGCTTCGAGGGCCTTGGAGACCTCGTTCAGGGCGTCGAAGGCGCAAAGGATGGTGTGGCCGTTCTCATCGGAGATCACATCGTCGGCGCCGGCCTCGATCGCGGCTTCCATCACCTTGTCGGCGTCGCCCACCTCCGGCGCATAGCTGATCTCGCCGACACGGTTGAACATGAAGGAGACCGAATTGCTCTCGCCCATCGCTCCGCCGGACTTGGTGAAGTAGGAGCGCACCGCCGAGGCCGTGCGGTTGCGATTGTCGGTCAGCGCTTCGACGATCACGGCAGTGCCACCAGGTCCATAGCCCTCGTAGCGGACCTCGTCATAGTTATCGCCCTCGCCACCGAGCGCCTTCTTGATGGCGCGCTCGATATTGTCCTTCGGCATGTTCTCGGCCCGGGCCGCCAGCACGGCCATGCGCAGGCGCGGATTCATGTTCGGGTCGGGCATGCCCAGTTTGGCGGCAACGGTGATTTCACGGGCCAGCTTCGAGAACAGCTTGGAGCGCACAGCATCCTGCTTGCCCTTGCGGTGCATGATGTTCTTGAACTGTGAATGGCCGGCCATACGCCCTGATCTCCGCTGTTATGCGTCGGCCGGCTTATACTCAGCCGGCTCGGCGCGAGGCAAGCGCAGCCGCAGGCTTTCCAGCCTATCTGCTCTGCGCGCGATGCTTAAGCGTTTGTTGGCGAACTGTCCGCAATGTGCGGTTTGGCCAATCAGCGGACTAGAACACAGCGCGCATGACCAACGCCATCGTCGAGCATAACGCGCGCCTGCGGACTTTCCGGATCGACGCCACCGATATCGGCCAGTTGCGGCAGCAGGCCGAATTCGCCCGTCGGCGCCTGCCGACCCTGTTGCCGGAGCTGCACCCCCATTTCGAGGCCTGGCCCGAGATCCTGAGCGCCATGCAGCGGCCGGACGTGCATGAGCTGCGGCTCGCGCACTGGATCAGGCTGGTCTCGGGCGAGTTCGAAGATGGTTTTCTGCAGTCGGCACGCGCACTCGCCAGCGCCTTCTACGATAATGGCGTTCCCGCCCATGCCGTCGCGATCTGCCATGCGATCGTCGGCAATGCGATCGGCGCCGAGCTCGGCCTGTTGCGCGACGGCCTCGCCAGGCTCAGCCATGTCTGGCACGCCAAGGAATACAACCGGCGCATCGCCCTGCGCGCCGCCCTGAACAAGGCCGTGCAGCTCGATCTCGAACTGCTGCTCGAAACGTACAGCCATGTCCAGCAGGAGAGCCGCGAGCGCACCCGGCGCGAGATCTCGGCCTTCGAAGTCACGATCCGGGAGGTCGTCGGCGCGGTGACCGGTAGCGCCCGCATCGTCGAGGACATGGCCCATACGATGAACGGGCTCGTCAAGGAGACTGGCGTGCAGGCCGTCGCCGCCGCGCGAGCTTCGGACGAGGCCTCGGACAATGTCGGCAGCGTCGCCAGCGCCACCGAGCAGCTCTCCATCTCCTTGAGTGCGATTTCGGGGGAGGTCGCCAGCGCCACGACCAAGGCTCACCATGCCAGCAATGCGGCATTGCGAACGGAAGCGATCGTCAAGGGCCTGGCGCAGTCGGCGCAGACGATCGGCTCGATCGTCGACCTGATCCGCGACATCGCCGCCCAGACCAATCTGCTGGCACTCAATGCGACAATCGAGGCGGCCCGCGCCGGCGAGGCTGGGCGCGGCTTTGCGGTCGTCGCCCAGGAGGTGAAGCAGCTGTCCGCGCGCACCGCCAGGGCGACCGACGAGATCGCGGCCCAGGTGCCGGCCATGCAGGCCGCGACGCAGGAGGCCGTCGAGGCGATCGAGAGCATCGTCGGCTTCGTCGGCGACATGGACCAGACGACACTGACGATCGCGAGCTCGGTCGATGAGCAGCGGGCGGCGACCCAGGAGATCGCCCGCAGCATCAGCTACGCCTCGCAGGGCACGCAGGAGGTCGCGCAGGCGATTGCCAGCGTCAACGACTCCGCCCAGGCCGCCGGCGCCGGCGTCGGCGAGATGCTCGGCCTCGCCCAGACGCTGGCCCAGCGGGCTGGGACCCTGACCGAGGCCTTCGAGAATCTGAGCAGGCAGAACCGCGTCGCCTGAGGCGTATCCGTCACCCACCTGTCAAGCATGGCTCCTAATTTCAAGCCATTCTAACTTGGACGACAGGAAGGGGCCGGTCATGACTGACGAGACCCAATACGAATCCACCTTCGGCGCCAGCATGCTCGAGCATGACGATGCGCCCCCGCAGAACCAATCCGCCAATCCGACCATGGGCGAACTGATCGGCCAGCGGTTCTCGCGCCGCGGCCTGCTCAAGGGCGCCCTCGCCGTCTCCGCCATCTCGGCGACGGTCGGCGCCACTGCTCTGGCGACCGCCGAGGAGGCCAAGGCCCAGGCGAAGGGCTCCGCTTTCAGCTTCAAGGAGGTCGAGGCCGGGGTCGACGCCGACCACCATGTCGCGGAAGGCTATCAGGCCGACGTGCTGCTGCGCTGGGGCGACCCGCTCTTCCCCGACGCGCCGGCTTTCGATCCGATCAGGCAGACGCCCGAGTCCCAGGCGAAGCAGTTCGGCTACAACAACGACTTCGTCGGCTACCTGCCCGTGCCAGGCGCGGCCGACCCGTCGGCCCATGGCGTGCTCTTCGTCAATCACGAATACACCAACCCGCATCTGATGTTCCCGGGCGTCGTCGAGATCAAGGACGGCAAGCCGGTGATGAAGAACGCGACCCCGGAGCGTTTCGCGGTCGAAGCCATGGCGCATGGTGCCACCGTCGCCGAGATCCGCCGGACCGATGGGAAATGGGCGCTGGTGAAGGACTCGAAGTACAATCGCCGCATCACCGCCGCCACCGAGATGCAGCTTTCCGGCCCCGTCGCCGGCAGCGACCGCGTCAAGACCAATGCCGATGCCAGCGGCCGCAAGGTCTTCGGCACGCTGAACAACTGCTCCGGCGCAATGACGCCCTGGGGCACCTTCGTCTCCGGCGAAGAGAACTTCCACGGCTACTTCTCCGGCAAGCTGCCTGACGGCCACCGCGAGGAAGCCAACTACAAGCGCCTCGCGATTCCGTCGGCACCCTATGCCTGGGGCCGGTTCGAGGAGCGCTTCGATCTTGCCAAGGAGCCGAACGAGGCCAACCGCTTCGGCTGGGTGATCGAGGTCGACCCGTTCGATCCGAACTCGGTGCCGAAGAAGCGCACCGCGCTCGGCCGCTTCAAGCATGAAGGCGCCGACAGCATCGTCGCCAAGGACGGCCGCGTCGTCGTCTATCTCGGCGACGACGAGCGCTTCGACTATGTCTACAAATTCGTCACGGCCGGCCGCTTCGATCCGAACAATCGCGCCGCCAACGTGGACCTGCTCGACACCGGCACGCTCTCTGTCGCGAAGTTTGCCGCCGACGGCACGGTCGAATGGCTGCCGCTGGTTTTCGGCCAGGGCCCGCTCACTGCAGCCAACGGCTTCGCCAGCCAGGCCGACGTGCTGATCGAGAGCCGCCGCGCCGGCGACCTGCTCGGCGCCACCAAGATGGACCGGCCCGAGGACATCACGCCCAACGGCGTCAACGGCCGCGTCTATGTGATGCTGACCAACAACACCAACCGCAAGGAAGACCAGGTCGACGCCGCCAATCCGCGCGCCAAGAACGCCTTCGGCCACATCATCGAGATCATCGAGGACGGCGGCGACTTCACCGCGACCAAGGGCAAATGGGAAGTGCTGCTGAAATGCGGCGATCCGTCGGTCGCCGCGGTCGGCGCCAGCTTCTCGACCGAAACCAGCAAGAATGGCTGGTTCGGCATGCCGGACAATGCGGTAGTCGATTCCGCCGGCCGGCTCTGGGTCTCGACCGACGGCAACGGCCCGCAGGAGACAGGCCGCACCGATGGTCTCTGGGCGGTCGATACCGAAGGCGAGGCACGCCGGACTTCCAAGCTGTTCTACCGCGTGCCTCATGGCGCCGAGCTTTGCGGCCCCTGCTTCACGCCGGACGACACGACTGCCTTCGTAGCCGTCCAGCATCCCGGCGACGACGGCCCGGACTGGCCGGCCTTCGGCCGCCGCTCCTATTACGAGGATCTCTCGACCCGCTGGCCCGACTTCAAGCCGGACATGCCGACGCGTCCTTCGGTGGTGGCGATCACCAAGCGGGGCGGTGGCAAGATCGGCGTGTAGGTTTCGCTGTCCGGAAGACTGGGCGAGCGACGCGCTTTCCTTCTCCCGAATGGGAGAAGGTGGCCCGGTAGGGCCGGATGAGGGCCTGCAGTCGAACCAGCGAAACGAAAACCGAGCCGCGGTTAGCTCGCCACCATAACGTCCGACGGCGGTCCCTCACCCCTACCCCTCTCCCATCCGGGAGAGGGGTTTCCCGCGCTCCTTGTTCGTCGATAGAGGCTAGTGGAGCTTCACGCTGCCTTCCTGGCGCCGAAGGTCGGATCGAGCTCGCCCTTGGCATAGCGCTTGGCCATGTCGGCCAGCGTGATCACGCGCTTGATCTTCGAGGCCTGGCCGGCGGTGTTGAACTCCTCCAGCCGCTTCTTGCAGAGCGCGGTCATCGCCTCCATCGCCGGCTTCAGATACTTGCGCGGATCGAACTCGCCGGGATGCTCGGACAGGATCTTGCGGATCTGGCCGGTCATCGCCATCCGGTTGTCGGTGTCGATGTTGATCTTGCGCACGCCGTGCTTGATGCCGCGCTGAATCTCCTCGACCGGCACGCCCCAGGTCTGGGGCATCTTGCCGCCATACTGGTTGATCACGTCCTGCAGGTCCTGCGGCACCGAGGAGGAGCCGTGCATGACGAGATGCATGTTCGGCAGCTTCTTGTGGATCTCCTCGATGACATGCATCGCCAGGATCGCGCCGTCGGGCTTGCGGGTGAACTTGTAGGCGCCGTGCGAGGTGCCCATGGCGATCGCGAGCGCATCGACCTTGGTCTCGGCGACGAACTTCACCGCCTCGTCCGGATTGGTCAGGAGCTGGTCGTGGCTGAGCTTGCCCTCGAAGCCGTGGCCGTCCTCCTTCTCGCCCTCGCCGCTCTCGAGCGAGCCGAGCACCCCGAGCTCACCCTCGACCGAAATGCCGCCGAGATGGGCCATGTCGGTGACCGTCTTGGTCACGCCGACATTGTAGTCCCAGTCGCCGGGGGTCTTGCCGTCCGCCTTGAGCGAGCCGTCCATCATCACCGAGGTGAAGCCAGCCTGGATCGCAGTCATGCAGGTCGCCGGCTCGTTGCCGTGGTCGAGATGCACGCAGACCGGGATGTGCGGATAGATTTCGGTGACCGCGTCCATCATGTGCTTGAGCATGATGTCGTTGGCGTAGGAGCGCGCGCCGCGCGAGGCCTGGATGATCACCGGCGCATCAGTCGCGTCCGCCGCGGCCATGATCGCGAGCGCCTGCTCCATGTTGTTGATGTTGAAGGCCGGAACGCCGTAGTCGTTCTCGGCGGCATGGTCGAGCAATTGGCGAAGCGTGATGCGGGCCACGATGATCCTCCGGTTGGGCTCAGCTTATCCGGAGGGTTTAGAATCGAACTGTGGCGGACGCAAAGCCAAAGCGCTGAAAACGTGAACGCGATCAGCGCCCGCGCGCTTCGAGGACCCTGACGCACTCCTCGATCGCGGCCAGCTCCTCCGCGAAGTTGCCGGTGATCGACTTCGCCATGACGAGCAGGCCAGCCGTATCCCTACTCTGCTTGCGGACGAGATCCCCGAGTTCATCAAAGCGCTTGTCGACGGCGTCGAAGCGCTTGTCGTGCTCGGACAGCTGCGCCTGAATCTTCTTCAGGACCTCGAACATCGCAGTCTGCACATTCTCGCTCATCGCATCGTGGCTCCAGTGAAACCATCATGCCACAGCGAGAACATAGCATAAACATTCTACCCCGCAACCGCAAGCTGCGCCGCCGATCAACCCTTGCGCAGCGCCTCGACACCCGGCAGCGCCTTGCCTTCCATCCATTCGAGGAAGGCGCCGCCGGCGGTCGAGACATAGGTCAGATCCTCGGCGACCTCGGCATGGTTCATCGCCGCGACCGTATCGCCGCCGCCGGCGACCGCGACGAGCTTGCCCTCGCGCACGCGCTCCGCCACGGCCTTGGCCACGGCGACCGTCGCCGTGTCGAAAGGCGGCAGCTCGAAGGCGCCGAACGGCCCGTTCCAGACCACGGTCTTCACGCTGTCGAGCTTGAGCACGACCTCGGCGACGCTGAGCGGGCCAGCATCGAGGATCATCTCGTCCGGTCCGACCTCATTGATCGAGACGACGCGATGGCCGGGATGGGCCTTGAACTCGCGCGCCACCAGCGCATCGACCGGCAGGATGATCTCGCAGCCTGCCGCCTTGGCCTTCGCCTCGATCTCGCGGGCGGTGTCGGCGAGATCATGCTCGCAGAGCGACTTGCCGACGTTGACGCCGCGCGCGGCGAGGAAGGTGTTGGCCATGCCGCCGCCGATGACGAGCACGTCGACCTTCTGGACGAGATTGCCGAGCAGTTCGAGCTTGGTCGAGACCTTGGCGCCGCCGACGATCGCCATCACCGGCCGGGCCGGGTTGTCGAGACCGGCAGAAAGCGCTTCCAGTTCGGCCTGCATGGTGCGCCCGGCATAGGCCGGCAGCAGATGCGCCAGGCCTTCGGTCGAGGCATGGGCGCGGTGGGCGGCCGAGAAGGCGTCGTTGACATAGAGATCGCCATTGGCGGCGAGCGCCTTGACGAATTCGGGATCGTTCTTCTCGTCGCCGGCGTGGAAACGGGTGTTCTCCAGCAGCAGGATCTCGCCGTTCTTGGCGGCGGCGATCGCCTTCTGCGCCTCCGTGCCGATGCAATCGCCGACGAAGATCACCGGCTGGCCGAGCGCATGCGCCAGCGCCGGCACCACCTGCCGCAGGCTGTTCTTCTCGTCGCGGCCCTTGGGCCGGCCGAAATGCGCCAGCAGGATGACCTTGCCGCCCTTCTGCGCGATCTCGCGGATCGTCGGCAGGATCCGGTCGATACGGGTCGTATCGGTGACCCTGCCCTCCTCCATCGGCACGTTGAGATCGACACGGACGAGGACGCGCTTGCCGGCGAGATCGGCGTCGTCGAGGGTGCGGAAAGCAGGCATGAAGGGCGCTCTCTTACAAACGTTGGAACAGACAGGGATAATCCATGACGAGGCCGTCCTCGTCGACCGGAAGCTCGGCGGTGAAACTGCCATCGGCCGTCTCGAACCGGAAAAGCCTTGGCGCAAGGCAGGTATAGACCTGCTCGGTGACGAAGGGCTCGAAGCTGTCGAACGGCACGAACAGCATGGCGATGCGCCGCTGCTGGCCAATTTCCCAGGCGAGACGACGGATCGGCAGCGTGTTGGTGAAGGGCGTGGCGGAGAGATCGATGTCGACGCAGCCGTCGAAAGCCGGCAGAAGGCCGCGCTCGCCGTCATGCCACGCGCCGTCTCGCCGGGTCATGGCGAGACCACGGCCATCGGTCGTCGCGACCTCGAAGGAGCGGACCGTGAAATCGGCGTCGCAATCGATGCGATAGCTCGCGCCGAAGCGGCTCCCATCGCGCTCGCCGACCACAGTGGCCTCGGCGCGAAGACCGTTCGCCTGCGCGCGCACCGTCAGATGTTCGAGCCCGTCGCCTTCCAATGCCCGCCAGCGGACACTGCGCCCGTCCGCAAGATCGGCGGGCGGGCGGAAGCTCATCGCGGCAGGATCGGCGGCAGCACGCCGGGAACGCCGCTCTTCAATACGATCACCGTCAGGACGACGGTCAGAACCGCGGTGACGATGCCAGTGAGCAGCAGGGCGCCGAAGCGCGGGGTTGAATTGACGCGCTGGCGCAGGGCCGAGAGCTCCTCGCGCAGGCCGGCGAAGTCCATGGTGCCGGCGGCGAGATCGACCTTCTGGGCGCTGCGCTCCAGCGAGGCCTCGGCGCGGGTCAGCACCGCCTCGTAGCGCGCGAACTTCTCTTCGATCCGGGCCGTCTTGTCCTCGATGCGCGAGAGCTGGTCGAGCTTGCGCGGATCGCTCGGCGCGAGCGGATCGGCCGGCTTCGCGTCGGTGGCGCGCGCTGCGGCGATCTCGGCCATGCTCGGGGCCGGCGGCACGATGACGGTCTCAGGGGACGTGGTCGACGTGGCGACGGTCGGCTCGATCTTGTTCATTGCGCGGTCCGTTCCTCGGCAGTTTTAGGCGCAGCCGCGCCTGTCCGGCGCGGCTGCGAAGGGAGTGTGCGTCAGATCAGCTTCGCCATGGCGACGGCGGTGTCGCTCATGCGGTTCGAGAAGCCCCACTCGTTGTCGTACCAGCTGAGGACACGGACGAACTTCTCGTCCATGACCTTGGTCTGGTCGAGCGCGAAGGTCGACGAGGCCGGGTCGTGGTTGAAGTCGATCGAGACGTTGGGCTGGTCGGTGACGGCGAGGATGCCCTTCAGCGCGCCGCGCTTGCTCGCCTTGATGATGGCGTCGTTGATCTTCTCGACCGTGGTCTTGCGCTTCGAGATGAACTTGAAGTCGACGACCGAGACGTTCGGGGTCGGCACGCGGATCGAGGTGCCGTCGAGCCGGCCCTTGAGCTCGGGGATGACGAGGCCGATCGCCTTGGCGGCGCCGGTCGAGGTCGGGATCATCGACATCGCGGCGGCGCGGCCGCGATAGAGGTCCTTGTGCATCGTGTCCAGCGTCGGCTGGTCGCCGGTATAGGCATGGATCGTGGTCATGAAGCCCTTGTCGATGCCGACGGCGTCATGCAGCACCTTGACCACCGGCGCGAGGCAGTTGGTCGTGCAGGAGGCGTTCGAGACGACGATGTGGTCCTTGGTCAGGGCCTCGTTGTTGACGCCGTAGACCACGGTCAGGTCGGCGCCGTCGCAGGGGGCCGAGACCAGGACGCGCTTGGCGCCGGCGGCGAGATGGGCCGCCGCCTTGTCGCGGGTCGTGAAGATGCCGGTGCATTCCAGCGCGATGTCGACGCCGAGCGCCTTGTGCGGCAGGTCCTTGGGATCGCGGATCGCGGTGACCTTGATCGGGCCGCGGCCGACATCGATCGTGTCGCCGGAGACCGTGACCGTGCCGGGGAAGCGGCCGTGCACGGAATCGAAGCGGAAGAGATGGGCGTTGGTCTCGACCGGGCCGAGATCGTTGATCGCCACGACCTCGATGTCCTTGCGCTTCGACTCGATGATCGCGCGCAGCACGTTGCGCCCGATACGGCCGAAGCCGTTGATCGCCACCTTGACCGTCATCTCAATCCTCTCCTTCGCCGTTCACCGGCATGGGCCGGGCCATTCACGCGGGCAAATCGGCCAAACCATGGCGGAACGCAAGGGCAGGCCTTAAAAATTTGAGGTGGCTCAGCCGTTGTGACGCTTGATCGCCGCCTCGACCACCGCCTCCGGGGTGATGCCGAAATGCTTGTAGACCTCCTTGTAGGGGCCGCTCGCCCCGAAGGAGGACATGCCGACGAAGCCGCCGTCAGTGCCGATCACGCCATCCCAGCCGAAGCGCACGGCCGCCTCGACCGCAATCTTGATCGGGGCATCGCCGATGATCGCGGCCTTGGTAGCCTCGTCCTGCTCAAGCAGTGCTTCCAGCGAGGGCACCGAGACGACTCGGGCGCGCATGCCCTTGTCGGCCAGGAGCTTGCGGGCAGCGACCGCGATCTCGACCTCGGAGCCCGAGGCGAAGAGCGAGACCTGCGCCTTGCCACCTTCAGCCGCCAGCAACTCGTAGGCGCCCTTGGCCGAACGGTTCGTCGCGGTGCCGTCGGTACGGACCGGCGCCAGGTTCTGGCGCGACAGCGCCAGCACCGTCGGGCCGTCGGTGCGCTCCAGCGCGATCTGCCAGGCTTCGGCCGTCTCGATCGCATCGGCGGGACGCAGCACGCGCATGTTCGGCATGGCGCGCAAGCTGGCGATCTGCTCGACCGGCTGGTGGGTCGGACCGTCCTCGCCGAGGCCTATCGAATCATGGGTCATGACATAGATGACCGGCAGCCCCATCAGCGCGGCGAGCCGCATCGAGGGACGGGCATAGTCGGCGAAGACCAGGAAGGTGCCCCCGGCGGTGCGGAAGCCGCCATGCAGGGTGATGCCGTTCATCGCCGCCGCCATGCCGTGCTCGCGGATGCCGTAGCGGACATAGCGGCCCTTCGGGGTCTTCGGCGTGAAGTCCTCGAAGCCCTTGGCGCGGGTGTTGTTGGAGGGCGTCAGGTCGGCCGAGCCCGAGACCAGCTCCGGCATCACGGGCACGATCACGTCCAGCGCCAGTTCCGAAGCCTTGCGGGTCGCGACGGTCACCGGGTTCGCAGCCAGCGCCTTCTTGTGGGCGACCAGCGTCTTGGCGAGCTTGGCCGGCACGGCGTGGTTCAGGCGGCGCTCGAACTCGCCGCGCTTGCGCTCGGACAGCGCCGCGAGGCGTGTATTCCAGTCCTTGCGCTCGGCGAAGCCGGTAGCGCCGAAACCGCGCCAGGCCTTGAGCACGTCGGCCGCGACCTCGAACGGCCCGCCGGTGATGCCGAGCGCCTTCTTGGCGGCGGCGAGTTCCTCGGCGCCGAGCGGCTCGCCATGCGCCTTGGAGGTACCGGCCTTCTTCGGCGCGCCGAATCCGATCACGGTCTTGCAGGCGATCAGCGTCGGCTTGTTCGATTTCTGGGCGCGGCGAACCGCAGCCTCGATCGCGTCGGGATCATGCCCGTCGACGCGCTCTGCCTTCCAGCCACAGGCCTTGAAGCGGGCGAGCTGGTCGACCGAGTCGGAGATCGAGAGCGGCCCGTCGATCGAGATGCCGTTGTCGTCCCAGAGCACGATCAGCTTGTTGAGCTTCTGATGGCCGGCGAGCGCGATCGCCTCCTGGCTGATGCCCTCCATCAGGTCGCCGTCGGAGGCGAGGACATAGGTCCTGTGGTCGACCAGCTTCTTGCCGAACTCGGCGGCGAGCATGCGCTCGGCCATCGCCATGCCGACCGCGGTGGCGAGACCCTGGCCGAGCGGGCCTGTGGTGGTCTCGACGCCGGCGGTCATGAAGTTCTCGGGATGGCCCGGCGTCTTCGATTCGAGCTGGCGGAACTTCTTGAGGTCGTCGAGCTCCATGCCGGGCGTGCCGGTGAGATAGAGCAGCGCGTAGATCAGCATCGAGCCATGGCCGGCCGAGAGCACGAAACGGTCGCGATCGGGCCAACGCGGCTCGGCCGCATCGTATTTCAGGATGCGGGTGAACAACACGGTCGCGACGTCGGCCGCGCCCATCGGCAGGCCGGGATGGCCGGACTTGGCCTGCTCGACGCCGTCCATGGCGAGGGAGCGGATGGCGTTGGCGAGCCGCTCGTGCTGGGCGCGGTCGATCGCAGGCGTCGTCATGGAGTCTCTCCGGCAAGTGCGGAACGAGGCTCGCGCCGAAGCTGGCCGGCGACGAGCAGCGAACTCTTGAGAAAAAGGTCGCGCGTTCGATAGGCCGCCCGCTCAAGCGGAGTCAATTCGCCTGCAAGGACGCAGATATCGAGTTTTCCCCACGCTTCGCTCGGACCGCACCGGCCAAAGCGCTTTCCACGGAGATATTTGTTAATCTACGCTTCCGAATCGGATGAGCCGGCTTCCCCGGCACGCAAAGGAAGAAGCGTGGCGTCTCCAGCACTGGATCACGCCCTGTCGCGCCTCGAAGGCGCGCTCGGCCAGCTCGAAGCAGCTGCTCGCAGGCGGCTCGAGGTCGAGCGTGGCCGCGCAAACCTCGAAACCGAGCTCACCCTGATGCAGGACGATCGTGCCCGCCTCGCCGTCGAACTCGACGGCGCCATGGCCCGGATCGGCCAGGTCGAGGGCGTCGCGCAGGAGGTCGACCGCAAGCTCGACCGCGCCATGACGGCGCTTGCCGAAGTGATCGCCCGCGTCGAGGCCCAACCCGACGAAGAAGCCGAGCAGGACGCCTGATGCCCCAGGTCAACGTCACCATTTCAGGCAAGGCCTATCGCATGGCATGCGGCGACGGCGAGGAGCCGCATCTGGAGGCGCTCGCTCAGCTCTATGACGGCAAGATCGAGGAGATGCGCCAGGCCTTCGGCGAGATCGGCGACATGCGCCTGCACGTCATGGCAGCGCTGATGGTCGCCGACGAGGTCACCGAGCTGAAGAGGAAGGTCGAGACGCTCGAAGGTCGCCTCCATTCGCTGCAGGGCGATGCCGGCTTCGCCGACCAGCGCGCCGGCGAGGTCGAGGAGAGGGCCGCCGCCGCCCTCGTCGCCGCGGCCGAGCGCATCGAGAGCGTGGCGAGGAGCCTGCTGCCCGGGCAGGTGGGGTAGTCGCCGCAGGCATTTCCGCCGCCTTTGCAATTCCTCAATCATCCCCGACTGACGCTTCCAGACGGAAGCGAATCGATGAAGGCGGCGGCTATGGGTGACAGGGTTCGGGTGGCGATTCTCCTCGGCGGCAGGTCCTCCGAGCACGAGGTCTCGTTGATGTCCGCGACCAATGTGGTCAAGGCGATCGACAAGGCGAGATATGACGTCGTGCCGATCCTGATCACCAGGGCCGGCGAATGGCGCGAGCTCGAATTGCAGAACGGCGTTCTGCCCGATCCGATCCCGCAGGACGGCGCCGAGCTCTGCCTGCTGCCGGGCGGGAACGGGCGCCTCCTGCGCCTGCAGGACGGCGCCGCGCCGCAGACCCTGCCGAAGATCGACGTGCTCTTCCCGGTTCTGCATGGCCTCGATGGCGAGGACGGCTCGGTCCAGGGGCTGGCCCAGGTTGCCGGCATCCCGCTCGCCGGCTGCGGCATCGTCGGCTCGGCCAATGCGCTCGACAAGGACATCGCCAAGCGGCTGCTGCGCGAGGCCGGCCTGAGCGTCGCCCGCTCGCTCACCGTTCGCCGGGGCGAGGCGCTCGGCTTCGAACAGGTCAGCGCCGCGCTCGGCCTGCCGCTGTTCGTCAAGCCGGCGCGCCAGGGCTCCTCGGTCGGGGTCAGCAAGGCGACGAATGCCGAGAGCTTCGCAGCGGCGCTCGCCGAGGCCTTCCGGCACGACCGTGTGGTGCTGGTCGAGGAGTTCATCGCCGGCCGCGAGATCGAGCTCAGCGTGCTAGAGCAGGCCGATGGCGAGACCATCGTCTCGCTGCCCGGCGAAATCGTCGCCGCCGCGAGCCACGGCTTCTACACCTACGAGGCCAAATATCTCGACGAGGACGGCGCCCGCGTCGAGGTTCCCGCTCATCTGCCGGAGGAAACGATCGCCAACCTGCAGGAACTGGCGAAGCGTGCCTTCCATGCACTCGGCTGCGACGGCATGGCCCGCGTCGACTTCTTCCTGCGCCCGGACGGCAGCGCGCTGGTCAACGAGATCAACACCATCCCCGGCTTCACCGACATCAGCATGTTCCCGAAGGCGCTCGCCGCCAGCGGTGTCGCCTATCCCGACCTGATCGATCGCGTGATCCGGCATGGGATGGCGCGGGGGGCCTGAAGCGGGCGCAGGCCTCACGGACCGCAAACCGCCTGGCTAACTCCTCCTCGGTGTCATCCCGGACAAGCCGCGCAGCGGCGCTGATCCGGGATCCATTCCTGAGCCTTTCCGATTAAGGTTCCGGAATGGGTCCTGGGTCTCCCTCGGGTCGCCCGGGACGACAGTGAGGGGGTTGCCAAGGCGTAGTCCCGTACGAAATTCATCCCGGACCTCTGGCGCTTTGCCGGCATGCGTCCTACCTTGTCGCGGCGGGGCTGCCTGGTGCGTGCGAGTCATGTATTCCCGGGCCCATACGACTCCCTAGGGAGCTGTCCCTGACCGGGTCCCTGGACCCGGACACACGGCGCCCACCTACTTTGTAGGTGTCCCGGGATCGAAATCTCCACGGCCGAGGTGGCTCCGCACCCCATGACCGACAGCGTCTCTCTCGCCCCCTCCCCGCGCAAAGCCGCGCTGCGTGCCGAGGCGCTCGCCCGGCGCGACGCGCTCGAACTCGACGACCGCCTGCTCTGGGACGAGGCCATCGTCGCACGTGTACTGGCGCTGCCGGTCGTCACGCAGGGGCCGATCTCCGCCTATTGGCCGATGCGCTCCGAGGCCGATCCGCGCCCGATCCTGGAGGCCCTGCACGAGCGCGGCCTGCTGCTCTGCCTGCCGGCGATCGTCGAGAAGCGCATGCATTTTCGGCGCTGGGCGCCGTGGGAGCCGATCGTGCCCGGCGGCTTCGGCACGCTGGTACCGGCGCCGGAGCAGCCCGAAGTGAAGCCCGCCATCCTGATCGTCCCGCTCGCCGCCTTCGACCGGCGCGGCTACCGGATCGGCTACGGCAAGGGCTATTACGACCGCGCCATCACCGAGCTGGAACCGGCCCTGACCGTCGGCATCGCCTATGCGGCGCAGGAGATCGCGGAAGTGCCAGCCGAGCCGCATGATCGCCGCCTCGACTGGGTCGTCACACAGGACGAGACGATCCGCTGCGGTTGATTTCGCCGCGGCGATCACGTCATTAGCGGCTGCGCCTTTCCTTCAAGACGCTGCCGTCCCGCCGTGTTTTCTCAAAGCCGCACGATCGTACCGCGCGGCCTGGGAAGAGCCGGGACGGCTGTCTTGCGTGGAGATGCGAAATAACGGGCCGTGATGCACGGCCCAAGCGTTGGATCGTGACATGCGTCTGCTCTTTCTCGGTGACATCGTCGGGCGCGCCGGACGCCTCGCCGTCCAGGATCGCCTCCCCGGGCTGCGCGAGCGCTGGAAGCTCGACTGCGTCGTCATCAACGGCGAGAACTCCGCAGGCGGCTTCGGCATCACCGAGGCGATCTGCGACGAGACGCTGGCCGCCGGCGCCGATGTCGTCACCCTCGGCAACCATTCCTGGGACCAGCGCGAGGCGCTGGTCTTCATCGAGCGCCAGCCGCGCCTGATCCGTCCGGCGAACTATCCGCCCGGCACGCCCGGCCGCGGCGCGACCGTGATCGAGGCGAGAAACGGCGCCCGCGTCCTTGTCGTCAACGTCATGGGCCGCCTGTTCATGGACGCGCTCGACGATCCCTTCGCCGCGCTGGAGCGCGAGCTCGCCGCCTGCCCGCTCGGGGACGCGGCCGACGCCGTCATCGTCGACGTCCATGCCGAGGCCACCAGCGAGAAGCTCGCCATGGCCTACTATCTTGACGGCCGCGCCAGCCTCGTCGTCGGCACCCACACCCATGTCCCGACGTCGGACACGCGCGTGCTGCCGGCCGGCACCGCCTACCAGACCGATGCCGGCATGTGCGGCGACTACGAGTCGATCCTCGGCATGCAGAAGGAGGAGGCAATCCGCCGCTTCCTGCAGAAGACGCCGGGGTCGCGGCTGGAGCCGGCGCTCGGCGAGGGCACGCTCTCGGGCATCGCGGTCGAGACCGACGACCGCACCGGCCTCGCCAAGGCGGCCTGGCCGGTGCGCCTGGGCGCTACGCTCACTGAGACCTGGCCGACCGCCTGGGACGAATAGACCGGCCGATGTCGCAGCTGTTCTCTGCCTTCGTCGCCGTCTTCGTCGGCTACGCGGCCTCGGTCGCGGTGATCCTTGCCGCCGCACAGGCGGTCGGCGCGACGCCGGGACAGACGGTCTCTTGGCTCGCGGGACTCGCCATCGCCAAGGGGCTGTCCAGCTTCATCCTGTCCTGGCGGCATCGCATGCCGATCATCTGCGCCTGGTCGACGCCCGGTGCGGCGCTGATCGCTGCGGTGAGCGGCGTCGACATGGCCTCGGCCGTCGGCGCCTTCCTCGCCGCCGCCGTGCTGATGATGACGACCGCCGCCTTCCGCCCGCTCGGAGCGCTGGTCGAGCGTATCCCGATGAGCATCGCCGCGGCCATGCTCGCCGGCGTGATCTTCCGCTTCGTCGTCGCCGTCTTCGACGAGATGCGCCTGCAGCCGGCTTTGGTGCTGACGCTGCTCATGGTCTTCCTGCTGGCGCGGTTGTGGAACCCCTTCCTCGGCGTCATCGCGGCGCTCGGCGCCGGACTCGCCCTCGCCTTCGCCACCGGCACAGCGACACTGCCCGCCGGCCCCGTCGCGCTGACGCATGTCGAGCTGATCGTCCCGCATCTCGATCTCACGGCCATCGTCGGCATCGGCATCCCGCTCTATCTCGTCACCATGGCGGCGCAGAACCTGCCGGGCTTTGCCGTGCTGCGCGCCTCCGGCTACCAGCCGCCGACGGCGTCCTGCCTGTTCGTCACCGGGTTGATGTCGTTCCTGACCGCCCCGACCGGCGCTCATATGGTCAACATGGCGGCGATCAGCGCCTCGATCTGCACCGGCGCCGATACGCATCCCGATCCGAAGGAGCGCTGGAAGGCCGGGGTCTGGTACGCTTTGCTCTGGCTCGTTGTCGCCGCAACATCCGGCCTGCTGCTGGCGCTCATCCTCGCTATGCCGAAGGCGCTGATCGTCGCGGTCGCCGGCCTCGGCCTCGTCGGCTCGCTCACCGGCGCACTCAGCCAGGCCATGGGCAGCGACAAGGGCCGCTTCGCCGCGGTCGTCACCTTCGCCGTCGCAGCCTCCAGCCTATCGCTGTTCGGCGTCGGCTCCGCGTTCTGGAGCCTCGCCGCCGGGCTTATGGTCTTGACATTGGACCACGCCGCGGGCCGTTTGCGCGGACGATCATGAACACATCCGTCCCCCGCACCCGCCTGATGCTCGTCACGCCGCCGATCTCGGATCCCGGCGCCATCTCCTTTCGCCTGATGCAGGCCTTCGCCGGCGGCGATGTCGCCGCCGTGCTGCTGCGGCTCGCGCCCGGGGACGAGCGCAGCCTCACCGAACGGGTCAAGGCGCTGGCCCCCCCGGTGCAGGCGCAGAACGTCGCGCTGGTCGTCGAGGCCTCGGCCCAGGTCGCCAGCCGCGGCGGCGCCGACGGCGTCCATCTGACTGCGGGAGCCGAGGCGGTCGCCGAGGCGCGCTCCAGCCTGAAGCAGGAACGCATCATCGGCGCCGGGGGCTTGCGCTCGCGCCATGACGCCATGGATATCGGCGAGACCGGCGTCGACTACGTCATGTTCGGCGAGCCGCGGCCGGACGGCTCGCTGCCGGCGCTGCCGGCGGTGATCGAGCGCGCCTCCTGGTGGGCCGAGATCTTCGAGACCCCCTGCATCGCCTATTGCCCGGATGCGGAGTCCGTTCCGGCCCTGATCGAGACCGGCGCCGAATTCATCGCGCTCGGCGAATGGGTCTTCGCCGAGGATGTCGACATCCGCGCCGCAGTCGCGCAGGCGGATGCCGCGATCGCAGCGCAACACGCCCGCAGGATGGCGCGATGAGGCTTGCGCTCGCAGCGCTCGCCCTGATGGTCGCCCTCCCTGCCATCGCGGCGGAGCCGGACCTCGCCTACGGCGCCTATCAGGCCGGACACTACCGGAGAGCCCAGGACGAAGCCTTGAAGCGGCTAGAGGCCGATCCGAAGGACGCCGCGGCGATGACGCTGCTCGGCGAGATCTACCGGCAGGGGCTCGGGGTCCGCATCGATCCCAAGGCCGCCGCCGACTGGTATCGCCTCGCTGCCGACAAGGGCGACGTCAACGCGGTCTTCGCCCTCGGCATGGCGATGCTGGAAGGCCGTGGTCTGGCGCGCGATCCGAAGGCCGGCGGCGTCCTGCTGGAGAAGGCCGCCGCCGCCGGGCATCCCGCCGCCAACTACAATCTGGCCCTCGCCTTGCTCGCGACCGGGCGGGCGCAGGACGACCAGCGCGCCATCGCCTGTCTCAGGATCGCCGCAGCCGCCGACCTCGCCGACGCCCAGCACGCGCTCGGCGTGCTCTACAAGATGGGCCGTGGCGTGGCGCAGGACGACGCCGTGGCGGCCGAATGGATGGGAAAGGCTGCCTCCAACGGCCTGATCGCCGGCGAGGTCGAGTATGCGATCGTGCTGTTCAACGGCGACGGCGTGGCCAAGGACGAGCGCGCCGCGGCAAAGCTCTTCATCCGCGCCGCCAACAAGGGCAATGCCATCGCCCAGAACCGGCTGGCAAAGCTCTACCAGTTCGGCCGTGCCGTCCCTCCCGACCTTTCGGAGGCAGCAGCCTGGCACCTCGCAGCGCGCGCCCAGGGCCTTGCCGACGCCACGCTCGATCAGCTCCTGGAGCGGCTTTCGCCGGAGCAGCGCGAGCGCGCCGCGCGTCTTGCCGCCGACCGGATCGAGGCCACGGCCTTGACGACGCCGAGCCAACCGAGCAAGTGACGGCGAAATTGCCGGCGCGAAGTCGGCGCAGCTCCACCACCGCTCTTTGATAGTCTGTTCTCTTCTGCCGCGCGTCGCGCGCCTCGAGGTTTGTACAATGATCCGCTCCCCCCTGATGACCGTGATGACCGATGCCGTGATGAAGGCGTCGCGTTCGCTGAAGCGCGATTTCGGCGAGGTCGAGAACCTGCAGGTCCTGGCCAAGGGCCCGGGCGATTTCGTCTCCAAGGCCGACCACAAAGCCGAGGAGATCCTGCGCGCGGCGCTGGAGAAGGCCCGGCCCGGCTACGGCTTCGTCATGGAGGAGAGCGGCGTCGTCGCTGGCACCGACGAGAGCAATCGCTGGCATATCGACCCGCTCGACGGCACCCACAACTTCCTGCGCGGCATCCCGCACTGGAACATCTCGGTGGCTCTGGAGCGCGACAACCAATTCATCGCCGGCGTGATCTACGACGCCGCCAAGGACGAGCTCTTCATCGCCGAGAAGGGCAAGGGCGCCTATGCCAACAACCGCCGCCTGCGCGTCTCCGGCCGGCGAGAATCGGCGGACATGCTGATCGGAATGGGCGTGCCGCATATCGGCAAGGGCGGCCATCCGCTCTTTCTGAAGGAGCTCGGCGCGGTGATGAGCCGCTTCGCCAATGTCCGCCGCATGGGCTCGGCCGCACTCGACATCGCCTATGTCGCCGCCGGCCGCATGGACGCCTATTGGGAACGCGGCCTCAACACCTGGGATTTCGGCGCCGGCGCGGTGATGGTGCGCGAGGCGGGCGGCACCTTCGGCACGCTCGACGGCAAGCAGCCGACCTCGGCCAAGGACGTGATCTGCGGCAACGAGGCCGGCGAGCCGGCGTTGCGCGCAGTCCTCAAGACGGTTCTTTGACGAAACCGAGGCCGTTTTCGGCTTGATCCTAGCGTGGCGGGAGGCGACAGTCGCCCGCGCTACGAAACCGGATCGGATGAGCAGGCATGGCCAATGACGAGGCGGCCCCGGAGGTCCCGCCGCTGGAGCCCCCAGCGACGAGCCCCAATCGGCCGCAGACGTTCCGCTTCTCCCGCCCGCTGCGCTATTTTCTCCGCGCGCTGGTCTTCCTCGCGCTGATCGGCTTCCTGATCTTCATCCTGCAGGCGGGCCTGCTCACCGCCTTCATGACCAATCCCGGGCTCAACGGCCTGATCGTCGGCGCGCTCGCAGTCGGCGTCCTCCTGTCGCTGCGCGAACTCTGGCGCGTCGACAGCGAGGCGCGCGCTGCTACCCGCCTCGCCGCAAATCCGGCTGGCGCGACGCTCCGGCGCAACCAGGTGATCAGCCCGCTTGCCCCCGTGCTGCCGGCGCTGGAACAGCGCAACCTCGCTCCCAGCCAGGCGACGAGCCTGCTCGAATCGATCGCGGTCCGGCTCGACGACGGGCGCGAGGTACTGCGCTACCTTGCCGGACTGCTCGTCTTCCTCGGCCTGCTCGGGACCTTCTGGGGCCTGCTCGACACCGTCTCCTCGGTCGGCAACGTCATCAAGAGCCTGCGTACCGGCGCGGAAGCGGGCGTGCTCTTCGACGAGCTCAAGGCCGGCCTCGCCGCCCCGCTCGCCGGCATGGGCCTGTCTTTCTCGTCCTCGCTGTTCGGCATCGCCGGTTCGCTGATCCTCGGCTTCCTCGACCTGCAGGTCGGCCAGGGCCAGCGCCGTTTCCGCAACGAGATCGAGGGCTATCTCGGCACCGCCACGAGCCATTCCGCGACGACCCCGCTGGCGATGTCCCCCTCCGGCCCGACTGTCGCCGGCGACATCGTGGTCGAGCGCCTCGACAAGCTCCAGGCCGCCATGCAGGACGGCTCCAACAACCGCGCGGCGACCCAGGCGCTGGCCAATCTCGCCGAGGGCATCCAGGGTCTCGTCCAGCACATGCGCTCCGAGCAGCAATTGATCCGCGACTGGGTCGAGGCGCAGGCCGTGCGAGAGAAGGATCTGAAGCGCCTGATCGAGCGCCTCGCCGCCGAGCGGGTGAGCGAGTCGTGATTGCGCCGAGAAGGCGCTGTTCGACAGGTTAATGATATCCGCGCTGGTCATCCCGGCCGGAGCGCAGCGTAGAGCCGGGATCCATTCCGGAGCCTAGCCGAAAGAGGTTCCGGAATGGATCCCGGGTCTCCCTCCGGTCGCCCGGGATGACCACGCAGCAGAGGAGTATCGGAGCCAATGGCCCTGTCGCGCTCGCATCGCCGGGAAGAGGTCAATTTCTGGCCGGGCTTCGTCGACGCGCTCTCGACGATGCTGATCGGCATCGTCTTCCTGCTCTCGGTCTTCGTCCTCGGCCAGTTCTTCCTGTCGCAGGAGATTTCCGGCCGCGACACGGTGCTCGACCGGCTGAACCGCCAGATCTCCGAGCTCAGCGACCTGCTCGCCCTCGAGCGTTCGAGCGGCAAGGAGGCGAAGGACTCGCTCGCCTTGCTGCAGTCCTCGCTCGCCAGCGAGCAGGCCGAGCGCGCCCGCGTCCAGGGCCTGCTCGACGGCGCCGCCCGCACCAACGCGCCGACCCAGCTCGCCGAGACGCAGAAGGCGCTCGACGCCGAGAAGCAGCTTTCCGCCAAGGCGCAGGCCACGGTCGAGCTGGTCAACCAGCAGATCGTCGCCATGCGTCGCCAGCTCGCGGCACTGGAGGAGGCGATCGGCGCCGCCGAGGCCAAGGACAAGGAATCGCAGGCGCGCATCTCCGAGCTCGGCTCGCGCCTCAACGTCGCGCTGGCCCAGCGCGTGCAGGAGCTGGCGCGCTATCGCTCCGACTTCTTCGGCCGCCTGCGCCAGGTGCTCGGCACAAGGCCCGACATCCGTGTCGTCGGCGACCGCTTCGTCTTCCAGTCCGAGGTGTTCTTCGACGCCGGCCAGGCCGTGCTGAAGCCGGAAGGCCGCGGCGAGCTCGACAAGCTCGGGGCGATCATCGCCGATCTCGCCCGCGAGATGCCGCCGGACCTGCCCTGGATCCTGCGCGTCGACGGCCACACCGACAACCGGCCGATCCGCTCGCCGCAATTCCCGTCGAACTGGAGCCTGTCGACCGCGCGCGCCGTGGCAGTGGTCGAATACCTTGTCAGCAAGGGCATTCCCGCCGACCGTATCGCCGCGACCGGCTTCGGCGAGTTCCAGCCCCTCGACGTCGCCAACAATGACGACGCCTGGCGCCGCAACCGCAGGATCGAGTTCAAGATCACCGAACGGTGAACCGCAGGCTTGGCGGTGTACGCGACTCCGTCGCCACGCCCCGAACTTCGCGGCCTACACGAAACGGATGATGCGGCAACCGGCGGCATCGGTCCTGATGAGCGGCCGCGTAACCTGGAGACGTGTGGTGGCCCTCAAATCCTTTCTCTTCGCCGGCAATCAGGCGCTGGAGCAGTGCGCCGTTCGCGACGCCTCGCATATCCTGCGCGGCGCCAAGGGCGTCCATGTCGGCAAGATCCAGGCTGCATTGGCTGCCCTGGACGATGCAGTGATCGATCCGGCCGAGTGGCGCGGCCGCATCTACGGAGCCTCGACCGAACGGGCCGTCCTCGCTTTCAAGCAGAAGCGCAAGATCATCAACCGCAGCTACCAGTCCAAGGAGGACGCGATCGTCGGCAAGATGACGATCGCTGCCCTCGACGAGGAAATGAAGGCCCTGGAAGTCAAGGGCATATCGAGCGGCACGTCGCGCTGTGCCTCGCCCAATTGCTCACCGCTCCAGGGCCGCCGGATGCTCGCCATCGCCCGTCGGCAGGCCGACATGCGGGGAGCGGGCGGTTTCGTGGCGAGCGCTGCGGACGATCGGTCTGCGATCGTGGCGGGCTCGAACCGGCAGCGCATAACGGCGCCGGTCGCGGCGAATGCGGAAAAACCCAAGCTGATGGTCGGCGTCGGCAGCGGTCGCGGCGAGGGCGGCGCCTCGGTCCTGGCCGGCGTCAATTACCAGATGGTCCCGCTGCACGGCACGCGCACGATCACCGCGATGACATACGGCGCGAGAACGCGCCTGCGTGTGCCGGCCAATGTTACCGTCGCGATCGACGGCGCGCCTACGGCGCCGGTCGACTCGGTGGTCACGATCCCCGCCGGCCCCGGGGTCAGGGACATCACGGTGACCGGGGTAAGCGCCGGCACCGGAGTCCTGATGCTCCGCGCCGACGGCGAAAGCTGGGAGGAAGTTCTTGCCCGGGACGCGCTGCTCAGCGTCAAGGGCGCCATCTCTGTCCACGCCCGTGCAGTCTTCGTCACCGACGCCAGGAAGAATCGCAGCCAATACAGCGAGAGCGATGTCCAGACCGCCATGGCCTCGCTGACGCGCTTCTTCAAATCGTGGTGCAATATCGATATCGCCTATCACGGTTCGATGCCGTTCGCGGTCGACGAGGACCTCGGCGACCCGTTCGATGCAGGCCAGCGCGTCGCGGCTGAAATGGGAAGCGACGCGGTGTTCCACTTCGCGGGCGGAAAGCAGCGGGTGTTCGACAACGAGTTCGATCGCCTCAAGGGCAACCGCAGCAAGGTCGTCTACTTCATGTGGCGTCTGAAGGGTGAGCGTACGGTGGCGGTCACCTATCACGACCGCGTTTTCATGCAGAACTACGGCGACGACCAGAAGAAGCTCATCATCGCCCTCGCCCACGAGATGTGCCACGCCATGGGGGCCCATGAGCATTCGACCCAGATCGGCAACCTGATGTACGAGATCATCGAGGGCATGGGACCGACGATGGACTTCGTCGACATCGATCTGTGCAATCCCGGCTGACGTGACGGAGGCCTGCGCCGCATGGCGGTTCATGGCCGGGGCTAATGCGAAAAGCTGCGAAGCGCCATGCCTTCGCAAGGGATGCGTCGCCCCACAGCCATGCTAGGCTCGCCTCTGGTATGGTAGTATACCAACCTCGCCGCAGCCGAGCCCGGCAGGAGCAGCATGATCGATATCCGCATCACCCCCGATAAGAACGAGCTCGGCCGGCAGGCCGCCGCGCTCGGCGCCGAGGCGATCCGCGTCGCCATCGCCCGCCATGGCGAGGCGACGATCATCGTCGCCACCGGCGCGAGCCAGTTCGAGATGCTGCAGAACCTCGTTGTGGCCGAAGGCATCGACTGGTCGAAGGTCACCGCCTTCCATCTCGACGAATATGTCGGCCTGCCCGAGAGCCATCCGGCGAGCTTCCGCGGCTATCTGAAAGAGCGTTTCCTCGCTCCGCTCCCCGTCAAGCCGGCCTTCGTTCCGGTCAATGGCGAGGGCGATCCCGCCGCCGAGACGAAGCGCCTCAATGCACTGATCGGCGGGCGCCGCATCGATCTCTGCTTCGCCGGCTTCGGCGAGAACTGCCATCTCGCCTTCAACGACCCGCCGGCCGATTTCGAGACCGAGGAGCCCTACATCGTCGTCACGCTCGACGAGGCCTGCCGCAACCAGCAATTCGGCGAAGGCTGGTTCGAAAGCCTCGAAGCGGTACCGGAGCAGGCGATCTCGATGAGCATCCGCCAGATCCTGAAGAGCGAGCTGATCGTGCTGTCGGTGCCGGATGCGCGTAAGGCGCAGGCAGTGAAGGATGCGCTCGAAGGCGAGGTCACCCCGCTCCATCCGGCCTCGATCCTGCAGCGCCATCCCACTACCGTGCTGTTCCTCGATCCGCCGGCCGCCTCGCTGCTGAAGACGAGCTGAGGCTGAGATGCCGACCTCGCCCGGTCTCGTCGATCTCCAGATCAACGGTTTCGCCGGCGTCGACTTCAACGACCCGGCGATCACTCCTGCCGATCTCGACCGGGCGCTGGAGGCGATGCTCGCGACCGGCGTGACGCAGTGCCTGCCGACGATCATCACCGCCCATCCGCACGAGCTGGTCGAGCGTTTTCAGGCGTTGGACAAAGCCGTCGCCGAGAGCCGGCTCGGGCCCCTGATGTGCCCGGGCTATCATCTCGAAGGCCCGTTCCTGAACCCGGCGCCGGGCTACCATGGCTGCCATCCGCCGCAGGCGATGACCGCGGCGAGGCCCGAGCTGATCGCCGAGGTCGAGCGTGGCCTGTCGCGGCCGATCCTGATGGTGACGCTCGCCCCCGAGCGCGAGGGCGCCATCAGGCTGACGAAGAGCCTGGCCGAGGCCGGCAAGATCGTCGCCGTCGGGCATTCAGCGGCCGATTTCGATCAGGTCTCTGCTGCGGCCGATGTAGGCCTGTCGCTCTCGACCCATCTCGGCAATGGCCTGCCGCAGAGCTTGCACAAGCTCGCCAATCCGATCTTCGCCCAGCTCGCCGAGGACCGATTGATGGCCGGCTTCATCGCCGACGGCATCCATGTCCATCCGAAGGCGCTCGCTGCGCTGATCCGGGCCAAGGGCCTAGAGCGCTCGATTCTGGTCACCGATGCGGTGGTCGCGGCCGCGGCGCCGATCGGCCGCTATCATTTCGCCGGCATGGCGGTCGATCGCATGCCGGATGGCTCGGTGCGGCAGGAGGCGGGCCTGCTCGCCGGCTCGGCCCTCTGCCTGGAT
The DNA here is from genome assembly GCF_002831785.1 of Allobosea sp. FBZP-16. Lineage (NCBI taxonomy): Bacteria > Pseudomonadati > Pseudomonadota > Alphaproteobacteria > Hyphomicrobiales > Alloboseaceae > Allobosea > Allobosea sp. FBZP-16. The sequence continues at coordinate 38,326 of NZ_LNCQ01000014.1, forward strand.
GAAGCCGTCCGCAATGTCGTCTCCTGGGGCATCGCGACACCCGCTCAGGCCTTCGCCATGGCCTCCGACCATGCGCTTGCCGCGATCCGGCCGGCGCTCGCGGCGCATGGCCTCGTGCTTGCGGAGGGCGAGGTCGAGTGGTCGGATGAGCTTTTCATCAGGCGCGTCCGCCTCGCCGACCAGGAACGCCACTACGACGCATGAGCGCCGCCGAACGGCGCGACAACAAGAGGGGAAGGCAATGACCAAGTATCCTGAGGGTATCGACCGCCGCACCGTGCTCGGCGGTCTCGGCGCACTCGCAGCGAGCGGGCCGGCGCTCGCCGCTTCGCCGCCGCTGCCGACGAGCCCGGTCGTGATCAGCGTCATGGATGTCGGCGGCGCGCTGGCGCTGATGCAGAAGGCTTTCGAGGACTACCGCACCGCCAATCCCAAGCTGGTCTCGCGCATCGCCTTCGTGAAGGCCCCTGCCCCCGAGCTCGCCAGCAAGCTCAAGGCCCAGCAGGATGCCGGCAAGGTCGATCTCGACCTGATCCTCACCGGCAGCGACGGCCTCGCCGCCGGCCTCGAGCAGAAGCTCTGGCAGAAGATCCTGCCCGACTTTGCCGACAAGTTCCCGAACATCGAGGCCAATTACGAGCCGGCCGCGCTCAACCTGCACAAGGCGCAGGGCGACGGCTTCGGCGTCGTCGTCAACTACTACCCCTCCGGCCCGCTGCTCGAATACATGCCGGACCGGGTCAAGAACGTCCCGACCACGGCCGAGGAATTGCTCGCCTGGGCCAAGGCCAATCCGAACAAGTTCATGTATGCCCGCCCGACCAATTCCGGCCCGGGCCGCACCTTCATGATGGGACTGCCCTACCTCCTCGGCGACAAGGACCCGCAGGACCCGGTCGGCGGCTGGGACAAGACCTGGGCCTATCTGCAGGAGCTCGGCCAGTACATCGAGTACTATCCGGCCGGCACAGGCGCGACGATGAAGGAGTTCGGCGACGGCTCGCGCGACATCATCATCTCGACCACCGGCTGGGACATCAATCCCCGCGCGCTCGGCATCGTGCCGAAGGAAGCCAGGATTCAGACGCTGAAGGGTTTCCACTGGGTCTCGGACGCCTTCTTCATGTGCGTGCCCAAGGGCCTGCCCAATGACCGGCTCGCCGTCGTGCTCGACATCATGGCGCATGTGCTGACGCCGAAGATGCAGGCTTATTCCTATGACGAGGGCTATCTCTATCCCGGCCCGGCGGTGAAGAACGTGCCGCTCTCGCTGGCGCCGGAATCGAGTCAGAAGGTCATCGCCGAGTTCGGCCGGCCGGAATATGCCGATCTCATCGCCAACAACCCGATCGAACTGCCGCTGAAGCCCGACAAGATGGTGGTCGCCTTCCGCAAGTGGGACGAGCTGGTGGGGGCGAAGCGGGCGAAGTGAAGCTCCGCGCAAAACCCCTCTCCCGAATGGGAGAGGGGCAGGGGTGAGGGACCGCCGCCGATTGTAAAGGCACTACGGTTCCGTTGCGCCCCCTGCCGACAAGGCAGGCCCTCATCCGGCGCTCCGCGCCACCTTCTCCCATCCGGGAGAAGGAAGAGGCGTCGCGGCCGGCATCAATGCCGATTGACTTCCCCGCCCCCCTGCGCTTTTCATCGCCGCAGAGCGCGTGGGGCGCCACCAGTCCGCGGCAAGGGAGCCTGCTCCCACCCATATCCAGGCGACGACATCGCATCATCGCTTTCTTCCGGCCTGTCGAGCGGACATCAGGCTGATCCCGGAAGGAAGACCCATGTCTGACGCGACCCGCGAACTCACGCCCCGTTCGACCCTCGAAACGATCCGCCGCCAGGCCAAGCGCTGGCTGAAGGAGATCGAGGCCGGCGATGCAGAGGCCATTGTCCGCTTCCGCAAGCTGATCCCAAACCATGCCGCCGTGCCGAAGCTGCGCGAGGTCCAGCATGCCCTCGCCTGCGACTACGGGCAGGCGAACTGGGCGGCGCTGAAACAGGAACTCATCGCGCGCGAGGCCGCGGCGCGCGGCCATGCCGCGCTCGTCGCGCTGTTCCTGGAGAAGTCGGCGCTGCGCTATGGCGTCAAGCCCGGCACGCAACGCTGGGGCGAATACGAAGCCGACCGGCCGGCGCGCGGCGGGTTGGCGCAGCGCCTGCTCGAACGCCATCCCGAGATCGCTCGTGACAGCGTCCACGCCGCCGTCGCCGCGCATGATCTCGCTGCCGTCAGCGCCTGGCTCAGCAAGGATGCCAAGCTCGCGGACAGGCCTAGCGAGTTCGACGGCTGGACGCCGCTCGTCCGCCTCGCCTTCACGCGGCTGCCGAACGAAGCGCAGTCGCACAACGCCGTCGCGATCGCGCAGCTCCTGCTCGACCATGGCGCCGATCCGAACGCGCTGTTCAGCGACGGCACCAACCACTTCACGCCGCTCACCGGCGTCATCGGCGGCGGCGAGAACAACCAGCCGCCGCATCCGCAGGCCGAAGCACTGGCGCGGCTGCTGATCGCGCGCGGCGCCGACCCCTTGAATGGCCAGGCGCTCTACAATTCCTCGCTCGGCGCCGACGACGTCACCTGGCTCGACCTGCTCTGGAGCGAGACGGAGAAGCGCGGCGAGACCCGGCGCTGGCATGAGCCCGTCCGCGAACTGCCGGCGCCGCCGCTCGACTACCTGCTCGGCAACGCCGTACCGCGCCAGCCGAAGCGGGCCGCCTGGCTCCTCGCCCATGGCGCCAATGCGCAGGCGCTCAACGCCTACTCGAAACAGAGCCTGGTCAAGCAGGCCATGCTTGACGGCCGCAGCGATCTCGTTCGCCTGCTCGTCGACAATGGCGCCAGCCCGGTCGAGCTCGATGGACAGGAGGCCTTCACCGCTGCGGTCGCACGCGGCGATGAGGCCGAAGCGCGCCGGCTGCTCACGGGCAATCAGGAGTTCCTGCTCAGCCCGGCGCCGCTCTTCGTCGCGATCCGGCAGGGCAAGTCGGAGATCGCAGCTCTTGCCTTGCGCCTCGGCGTCTCGCCGGATGCCGGGACGCAGGACGGCGTTCGCGCCTTGCATGAGGCGGCGGGGAGCGATGCGATCGAGATCGTCGCGCTCCTGGTCGAGTCGGGCGCCGAGATCGATCCGATCGAGCGCCGCTATGGCTCGACGCCGCTCGGCTGGGCGCGTCATCAGGGCGCCAGCGCCGCGCAGATCTATCTGGCCTCACGCAGCCACGACATCGAAGCTCTGTGCGAGGCCTCCGAGATCGAGCGGCTGGAGGCGCTCTTTGCAGAGGAACCGGCACTCGCCAATGCGCCGGCGCGCTTGGGCGAGGCGCCGCTGTTCTGCCTGCCCGACGACGACACCAGCGCCTGCGATCTCGTCGAATTCTTACTCGCGGCGGGGGCCGATCCGACGGTGCGCAATGCGGAAGGGCTGATGCCGGCGCAGGTCGCGCACAAGCGGGGGCTGCTAGATGCCGCAGCGCTGCTGGCAGCTCCCCTTCTCCCCTCGGGGAAGAAGGTGGCAGCGCGAAGCGCTGACGGATGAGGGAAGGGCTGCGCAAGCGGCCCTCTCTCGTCAACCCAGTCGGCCCGCCCTCATCCCCCTGCCGGGACCTTCTCCCCCGAGGGGAGAAGGAAGCTAAGCCGCCTCGAGCCCGAACTGGAGCGCAGCGAGGCGCGCATAGAGCCCGCCCTTGGCGACGAGGGCGGCGTGCGTGCCCTCCTCGACCACGCGCCCGTCTTCCATCACCAGGATGCGGTCGGCGGAGAGGATCGTCGCAAGGCGGTGAGCCACGACCAAAGTCGTGCGCCCCTGCATCAGGCGGTCGAGTGCATCCTGCACGGCGCGCTCGCTTTCCGAATCGAGCGCCGAGGTCGCTTCGTCGAGCAGCAGGATCGGCGCATCCTTCAGCACGGCCCGCGCGATGGCCAGGCGCTGGCGCTGGCCGCCGGACAAGGTGACGCCGCGCTCGCCGATGATGGTGTCGTAGCCCTCGGGCAACGCCCGGATGAAGCCGTCGGCGGCGGCGAGTTGTGCCGCGTCCTCGATCTCGGCCCGGCTCGCTCCGGGACGGCCATAGGCGATGTTGTCGGCGACGGAGACGCCGAACACGGTCGGCTCCTGCGGCACCAGCGCAAAGCGGCTGCGCCAGTCGGTCGGGTCGGCCTCCGGCCCGGCGACGCCGTCGACGACGACGCGGCCGGCGAAGGGATCGTAGAAGCGCAGCGCCAATTGCAGAACCGTGCTCTTGCCGGCGCCGGACGGACCGACCAGCGCGACCCGCTCGCCCGGCTTGATCGCCAGATCGAGATCGGCGAGCGCGAGGTTGCTGCGGCCGGGATAGCGGAAGGAGACGCCTTCGAAGGACAGCGCGCCGACCGGCGGTGTCGGCAACGCCTTCGGGTGCGGCGGCGCGGCGATCGCCGGCTTGGTCGCGAGGATCTCACCGAGCCGTCCGGCCGCGCCGGCGGCAGCCGAGATGTCGCCATAGACCTCCGAGAGCTGGCCGAGCGAGCTTGCCGCCAGCACGGCGTAGAGTACGAACTGCGACAGGCGCCCACCGCTCATCCGCCCGGCGAAGACCTCGGTCGCGCCGACCCAGAGCACCAGCACGACGCTGGCCGAGACCAGGAAGATCGCGATGCCGGAGAGCCAGGCGCGCGAGCGCGTCGCATCGCGCGAGGCCTCATAAGCACCGTCCGAAGCCCCCTGGAAACGCTGCGTCGTCGCGCGCTCGGCGCCGAAGGACTGCATGGTCCGGATCGCGCCGATCGCCTCCGAGGCGAAGGCGGAGGCATCGGCGAGCCGGTCCTGCGCGGCGCGGGCGCGCTTGCGCACGCTGCGGCCGGAGAAGACCAGCGGCAGCACGACGAGCGGGATCGCGCCGATCACGATCGCCGAGAGCTGCGGGCTGGTCGCGACCATCAGCGCCAGAGCGCCGAGGAACATGATGCCGTTGCGCAAGGCGATCGAGGCGGTCGAGGCGAAGGTCGACTTGATCTGCGTGGTATCGGCGGTCAGGCGCGAGACCAGGTCGCCGGCCCGGCTGGCGTCGAAGAAGGCCGGCTCGAGCTTGGTCAGATGGGCGAAGACGTCGGAGCGCAATTGCGAGACGACACGTTCGCCCACAGTCATCACCAGATAGAAGCGAAACGAGCTCGCCAGCGCCAGAACGGCGACGACGCCGATCAGGATCGCGAAATAAGAGTTCGCCAGCTGCTGCTCACCGCCGGAAAAGCCGACATCGATGACACGCCGGACCGCCATGGGTAGCGCGAGAGTCGCGACCGAGGCGACGATCAACGCGACCAGCGCGAAGGCGATCCGCTGCTTCTGCGCCAGTGCATAGGGCCAGAACGAGCGCAGCGCGCTGAAATCCGGCCGCGCCTTCTGGTCTTCCTTGATCTCGTTCGCCACGCTTACCTATCCCGAAAAGCTTGCACCGTCGCCGCGGCTGCGCTATGGGCAGCCCACTTCACAACAGGCTCATACGAATTGTTCGAAGAGCCGGCGATGCGCGCCGAGTTCCGGCCGCCAGCTTTTCGAATTGAGGATTTCGCCATGAAGACCGGCATTCATCCCGACTACCACACCATCAAGGTCGTCATGACCGATGGCACCGAATACTTCACGCGTTCGACGCTGGGCAAGGAGGGCGACACCCTCAACCTCGACATCGACCCGAAGACCCACCCGGCCTGGACCGGCGGCACCCAGCACATGCTGGACCGTGGCGGCCGCGTCTCGCGCTTCAACTCGCGTTTCGGCGCGCTGGGCACCCTCGGCAAGAAGTAATTTGTGTTTTCCGGGCCTTCTGGCCCGAGAGCCAAATAGAGAAGCCCGGCCTCGCGGCCGGGCTTTTTGCATTGGCGGCGACGATACGCCGCGGTCAGACTTGCCGTCGTTCTCGAGCGAAGCGCAGCGCAGACCCGAGAATCCTATAACGAGAAGGCTCTATCGGAGCCCCCTCCGGCCTGAGATGCTCGGCGCAAGCCTGAGCATGACGCGCCCTTCTCAGCGCAGCAGGCCGAGCCGGGCCTGCAGGCTCTCGATCTGGCCGCGCACCGGATTTGCCGGCGCGGGGCGGACAGCGCCCGACATCTGCTGGTCGAGATTGCGGATACGCTCCTGCAGGCGGATCGAGTGGGCCACGAGATCGCGCAGGCGCTGCGGCAGACGCGCCGCCTCGGCGCTGCTCGGCTGCAGCATCGGCTCAGCGATACGCACCTTGTTGTGCTCGCTGCGCGCCTGCTCGGCGCTCATCTCTCCCTCGGCGACGGCGCGCTGCACCAGCAGCCAGGAGGCGATCTGCATCAGCCGCGTCGTCAGGCGCATGCTCTCGGTCGCATAGGTCAGCGAGACCTCGCGCTGCAGAGCGGCCGATTCGGCCCGCCCCTCGCCGTCGAGGTAGGAGGCGGTGGCCTCGACCAAACCCATCCCCTCGCGGAACAGCTGCATGAACGCCTCGGACTTGACGAAGCTGCGCGCAAACGGGATCGCGCCATCGTCGGCCTCGGGCCTCAGCATCGTCAAATCGGTCATCCCATGTCTCCAATCGGCACAGTGGCGCGCGATCGAGGGACGCGACGCCGGACTGGCCGGGACATCGCAAGGATAACGCCATCACTCTGTCGGCGCCGCGGTAACGTATCATTAAGGTTAACGGTGCGATGGTCCGGCCCGGCGACGCCTTGCCCTGCCCGAGAATCCGGGCACCAGACCAAAAAAAGAGCCGCCTTGAGGGCGGCTCGAAGGTCAACAGGGAGGCGTCAAACAGAGTGGGCAGGAGCCACTCGACATCCAGACAAACTGGATGATGCGATTCATACTTTGGAATCGTTAAGCGACCGTTAACGCCGCCCGAAAACGCGACAAATTCGAACGATCCTGACGCATTGCAGAACCTCAGCGCGTCACCGTCAGCTTCAGGCCGAAGCGCTCGCTGACGAAGCGCTCGCCGAGCGAATAGCGATAGGTCCCTCCCAGGCTGACGCTGGGCGCGATCTCGCGCCGGATCTCGATGCTGTGGCCGCCGAGCACCGTGACCGGTGCCTGCATGGTCACAATGGTCTGCGGCCAACGGAGCTGGAAAGCGGCGAGCGGCTTGCCGCCATCCTCGCGCAGCCCGATCCTGGCAGTGTCCTCGACGGCTGATGGCGGGTGCTGCGGCGAGCAAGGCCGTGGCGAGTGCGACGAAGCGCATCGTCTTGTCTCCTGTCGCAAGGCGGGCACGCGATCGGGGACGGCACCCAGCCGTCTCTCCGCGCGTTTCCACCTGCTGTCATTGTCGGAAGCGACCCCGGCCGCGACATTGCGTCGGCAAGGGCGGGCGGCATTCGGCCGCCTTCTGTCCACGTCCTCAGGATAGGCGTTTCGACCCGCACCGCGAAGATGAATATCCGTTCATCTGCTGGCGCATCTTGTCGCGTGGCAGGAAGGACTCAATCTCGCACAAATTGCTGCCCAACCGACCAACCCTGTTGACCGCCGCGGTTTCGCCTCAGGCCTTCTTGAAGAAGGCGTCGGCTGCGGAACGCGAGGCCGATTTTTTCTCACGCGCTTCCTTCAGCCGCTCGATCTCCGCTTCCAGAAGCGTGATCCGCTCGCTGAGTTCGGCGACCGCGAGTTGCGACAGGTCCTGCCCGATCTCATGGGCCCGCTTCGGCGCCGGGCGATCGTCGTCGAGAAATCCAGCCATCATAGCCTCGCCTTGCATCCTCGGAGCGCGGGAGCTTAATCGGACGCGAACGCCGAGACCACAGGCGAGGAGACACTGCATGACTGCCCTGCCCGCGATGATGACCGCCATCGGCTTCGATGCCCCCGGCGGCCCGGATGTGCTCAAAGCCCAGCAGCGCCCGGTGCCGCAGCCCGGTCCCGGCGAGCTCCTCGTCCATGTCGCGGTCGCCGGCGTCAACCGGCCGGATGTGCTGCAGCGCCTCGGCGGCTATGCCCCGCCGCCCGGCGCGTCCGACATCCCCGGGCTGGAGATCGCCGGCCGGATCGTCGCGCTCGGCGAAGGCGTCTCGCGCTACCAGGTCGGCGATCAGGTCTGCGCGCTCGTCGCCGGCGGCGGCTATGCGCAATATGCCGTGGTCCATGAGGACAATGCCCTGCCGATTCCGTCCGGGCTGTCGCTGGAGGAGGCCGGCGCCCTCCCGGAGACCTATTTCACCGTCTGGACCAATGTCTTCCAGCGCGGCGGGCTGAAGAAGGGCGAGAGCTTCATGGTGCATGGCGGCACTTCGGGTATTGGCACCACCGCGATCCAGCTCGCCAAGGCTTTTGGCGCGACCGTGCTGGCGACCGCGGGATCGGACGAAAAATGCGCCGCCTGCCGTGACCTCGGCGCCGACCACGCCATCAACTACCGCACCGAGGATTTCGTCGCAGCGGCGAAGGCCGCAACCGGCGGACGCGGCGTCGACCTGGTCCTCGATATGGTCGGCGGCGATTATATCAACCGCAATTACGACGCCGCCGCGGAGAGCGGCCGCATCGTCCAGATCGCCTTCCTCAACGGGCCCAAGGCCGAGGTCGATTTCCGCCGCCTGATGATGAAGCGGCTGACCCATACCGGCTCGACCCTGCGCCCGCGCAGCATTGCCGAGAAGGCGGGAATCGCGCGCGAGCTGGAAGCGAAGGTCTGGCCGCTGCTGACCGAAGGGCGCTGCAAGCCGGTGATCCACGCCCGCTTCCCGCTGGCACAGGCCGCAGAAGCCCACCGGCTGATGGAGAGCAACGCCCATATCGGCAAGATCGTGCTGACGATCTGAGCGATCGGATTGATTGGACAGCCTTCCCGGCTTTGCCTATAAGGCGGCCTATCCTCCTCATCGTCGATGATTTGGATGACCGGCCGGGGCGGCCGGTCGGCGCCCGAGAGCTATTGCCCGCGACATTCCAGGAGACGGCCCGTGTCACAAACGCCGCTGATGCCGAAAGCCACTGCGGTCTGGCTGGTCGAGAACACCTCGCTGACCTTCGAGCAGATCGCCGAGTTCTGCAAACTGCATCCGCTCGAAGTCCGTGGCATCGCCGATGGCGAAGTCGCCGCCGGCATCAAGGGCCTCGACCCGATCACCTCCGGCCAGCTCACCCGCGAGGAGCTCGAGCGCGCCGCCAAGAACCCGGCGCACCAGCTCAAGCTCGCCGAGCGCAAGGTCAAGGTGCCGGAGATCAAGCGCACCAAGGGCCCGCGCTATACCCCGGTCTCGAAGCGCCAGGACCGCCCGAACGCGATCCTCTGGCTGCTGCGCAACCATCCCGAGCTCAAGGACGCGCAGATCATCCGCCTGATCGGCACGACCAAAACGACGATCGCCCAGATTCGCGACCGCACGCACTGGAACACCCAGCAGCTGCAGCCGATCGACCCGGTCAGCCTCGGCCTGACCTCGCAGATCGACCTCGACTTCGAAGTGGCCCGCGCCGCCAAGGAGCGTCCGGCCATGGTCCTGCAGAACACCGGCTCGACCCTGCTCCCGGCCGAGGAGACCACCGCGCCCGAGCCGGCGCCGTCCTCGCAGCCCTTCGCCGACATGAGCCGGCCGAAGCGCCAGGACGAGGAGAAGATCGACGTCGATTCGGTCTTCGCCAAGCTGAAGCAGCTCAAGCGCCCGGCTGACGACGAGGATGACGACGGCGGCTACTGAGTCCGGCCGGCCGGATTAGGATCGGAGGCGAGCGACGATGACGACGGACCTCGCCTTCACCTTTCTCGGCAGCGGCGCACCGCCCGTCAGCCTGCGCCGCGCCGGCCCTGCCCATCTGGTCGAGGCGGGCGGCAGCAAGCTTCTGATCGATTGCGGCTCGGGCGTCAGCCAGCGCCTCGTCGCCGCCGGCCATGCCGGGGCGCAGATCGACGCGCTGATCGTCACCCATGAGCATTCCGACCATCTGGTCGATTTCTACCAGCTGATCGTCTCGTCCTGGCATCAGGGCCGCAAGCGGCCCTGGCGCGTGCTCGCGCCCGAGCCGGCGCTCGCCAATATGCGCGGCCAGTACGAGGCCTTCGCCCGCGAGCGCGCCTTGCGCATCGCCTTCGAGAAGCGCCCGGACGCGACCGGCCTGGAGGTCGTGTTCGAGGAACTGCGGGAAGGCCCGGTAGCGGGACTTGGCGACCTCGCAGTCGAAGCCTTCCTGGTCGATCACAAGCCGGTCGAACCGGCCTTCGGGCTCAGCCTCTCGGCCAATGGCAGCCGCATCGTCTTCTCCGGCGACACCCGCCTGACGCCATCGCTCGAACAGGCCGCTGATGGCTGCGATCTCCTGGTCTGCGAGGTCTTCATCGACAGCCAGATGCCGGTGACCGCCGGTGTGCGTTCGGCCGAAACGGTTGCGTCGGTGCAGAGCTATCACATGACCCCGGCGGTCGTGGCCGGCCTCGCCCGGCGCGCCGGCGTCAAGGCGCTGGCGCTGACCCATCTCGTCCCGCCGGGGGCCGACACCGCGGCGCTCTTCGCCGAAGTCCGGGCCGGCGGCTATGCCGGACCGCTGGTCGTCGGCGAGGACCTGATGCGGCTGGAATTGCCGGCGCGGCTGCTGCGCTGGAACGGCGCCGCGATCGGGTTCTGAGCTTAGCCCAGCCCCCTGCCCTTCAGCGCGGTCCCGATCTCGCCCAGCACAGCCGGATCCTCGATCGTCGCCGGCATCGCATACTCCTCGCCGTCGGCGATCTTCTTCATCGTCGCGCGCAGGATCTTGCCCGAGCGCGTCTTCGGCAGACGCGCCACGGTGATCGCCAGCTTGAAGGCGGCGACGGGACCGATCTTGTCACGCACCAGCCCGACCAGCTCCTTCTCGACCTCGGCCGGCGACTGCGTCACCCCCGCCTTCATCACGACGAAGCCGCAGGGCTGCTCGCCCTTGAGCGCGTCCCTGATGCCGACCACTGCGCATTCCGCCACGGCCGGATGCGAGGCCAGCACCTCCTCCATGCCGCCGGTCGAGAGCCGGTGGCCGGCGACGTTGATGATGTCGTCGGTGCGGCCCATAATGAAGACATAGCCGTCCTCGTCGATGAAGCCGGCATCGGACGTATTGTAGAAGCCGGGATAGGTCTCGAGATAGGCGCTGCGGAAGCGCTCGTCGTCCTGCCACAGCGTCGGCAATGCGCCGGGGGGCAGCGGCAGCTTCGCCACGATCGCACCCATCGTTCCCGCCGGCACCGGCCGGCCGCCCTCGTCGAGGCACTGGATGTCGTAGCCCGGCAACGGCACGCTCGGCGAGCCGTGCTTGATCGGCAGCAATCCCAGTCCCACCGGGTTGCCGACCATGCAGGCGCCGGTCTCGGTCTGCCACCAATGGTCGACCACGGGCACTCCGAGCACATCCTCTGCCCATTTCAGCGTATCGGGATCGGCCCGCTCGCCGGCGAGGAAGAGCGTGCGGAACTGCGAAAGGTCGTAATTCTTGAGATAGGTCGCCTGCGGATCCTCCTTGCGGATCGCCCGGAAGGCGGTCGGGGCGGTGAACATCGCCACCGCCTTGTGCTCGGCGATCACCCGCCAGAACGCGCCGGGATCGGGCGTGCCGACCGGCTTGCCCTCGTAGAGGATTGAGGTCGCGCCCTGGATCAGCGGGCCGTAGACGATATAGCTGTGGCCGACGACCCAGCCGACATCGGAGGCGGTGAACATCACCTCGCCGGGCCTGACGTCGTAGAGCTGGGTCATGGTCGCGACCAGCATGACCATGTGCCCGCCATTGTCGCGGACCACGCCCTTGGGCCTGCCGGTGGTGCCGGAAGTGTAGAGCACATAGAGCGGGTCGGTCGCGGCGACCTCGACGCAGTCGGCCTTGCGGCCGTTTGCCCGCGCAGCGGCGACGAGCGTGCGCCAGTTCTTGTCGCGGCTGACATGCATGGAGGCGTCGACCTGCGGCCGCTGCAAGACGATGCAGGCATTTGGCTTATGCGTCGCGAGATCGATCGCCGCGTCGAGCAGCGGCTTGTATTCGACCACGCGCGTCGGCTCGATGCCGCAGGTCGCGGTCATGATCAGCTTCGGCGTCGCGTCGAAGAGACTGTCGATGATGTCGTCGAACACCGCCATACGCACCGCGTTTCGGCCTCGAACGTTACGCTGGAGTCTTTAGCGGCAGGTAAAATCGGGTCGTCGAAAACGGCATGAACCTTCTGCCGACCGTTGTTCACCTCAAGGTGCGGCAGCCCAGGCGCCGACACGCGCGAGGAAGCGATCCGCGGCATCCAGCTCGGCTATCGCGATCCACTCGTTCGGCTGGTGTGCCTGCGCGATCGAGCCGGGACCGCAGACCAGGGCCGGGATGCCCGCCTGCTGGAAGAAGCCGGCTTCGGTCCCGAACGGCATCGCAAGCGGCGGCCACAGCCCGCCGAGCTCGCGCGCCACCGCTACAGCCGGACTAACCACTGCACAATCGAGCGGCAGCACCCGCGCCAACGGCATCGTCTCGACACTCACACCCGGAGGCAGTCCCGCCACGAAACCCTCCATCTCGGCCAGGACGAAGCCAACGGCAGTTTCGTCGGGCGGCCGGAACTCCCAGACGACCTCGCAGCGTTCGGGAACGATGTTGATGGCGCTGCCGCCGGTAATCCTGCCGACATTGACGGTGGTCAGCGCCCGGCCATCTTGCTTCCCGAAGCCGGCGAGCGCTGCGACGAATGCCGCCGCCGGCTCGATCGCGCTGGCGCCGCGGCGCGGGTCACTCGAATGGGCGGCGCGGCCATGGAAAACGCTGCGATAGCCGTAGAAGCCGCGATGGCTGAGCCCGATGCGCATCTGTGTCGGCTCGCCGATGATGGCGCGTGCCGGGCGCGGGCAATGCGCCAGCATGTCGGCGATCAGCGAGGGCACGCCAAGGCAGCCGACCTCCTCGTCATAGGACAGAGCCAGATGGATCGGCCGCCGCAGCTCCCGGGCCCGCCAGCCGGGAACGGCTGCGAGACAGGCCGCGACGAAGCCTTTCATGTCGACGGTGCCGCGGCCGTGCAGTCGCCCGTCCCGGCTCGCGAGCGAGAACGGGTCGCTCACCCAGTCCTGGTCGTCGACCGGAACGACATCGGTATGCCCGGAGAGGACGATGCCGCCCCGCGCATCCGGCCCGATCGTCGCCAGGATGTTGGCCTTCTCGCCCGACGTGTCGCTGGTCAGGCGTATCCGCGCGCCCGCACCTTCCAGATAGTCAGCGGCCCAGTGGACCAGGTCGAGATTGGAGCGCCGCGATGTCGTGTCGAAGGCGACGAGCCTGCGCAGGATCTCGGCGGTATCCATGTCGGCCTAAGCGCCCCGCTGCCGTGCCGGCTGCAGCCGCGTGCCTGTCCACTTTCCTGTCGCGAGGAAGAAGCCGGCAAGGATCAGCGCCATGCCGGCGAGATGGAAGCCACGCACCGGCTCGCCCAGGACCGCGACCGCGAGCAGCGCCGTGAACAGCGCGACCAGATGGAACGAGACGCCGGTGACGCTCGGGCCCAGCGTCGCGACGCAATGGCCCCAGAGGATGAAGGCGATCAGCGAGGCGAACACGCCGATATAGAGAACCGCCGCAACCGAGCCCGCATCGGTCGGGATGTGCGCGCCTTGCGCCAATTCGAACGCCCAGAACGGCGCAAGCACCAGCAGGCCCGCCGCCATCGTCGCGGCCAGGAAGACGAGCGGGCTCAAGCTTGCCGGCTTGCGCCGCAGCAAGACGGAATAGATCGCGTAGTTGGCGACGGCGATCAGCACCAGGAGCTCGCCGCCATCGGCCCGCAATCCCCCGAGCTGTTGCAGGTCGCCGCGCGCGACGATCCAGACCACGCCGGTGAAGGACAGCGCGATGCCGGCGAGCGTCCGGCCGGAGACACGCTCGACACCGAGCGCGAAGGCCGCGAGCGGCACCATCAGCGGCAGGGTCGAGTTCAGGAAAGCGACGCTGGCGGCCGGCGTCGTCCGCAAGGCGAGATATCCGAGCGCGTTGTAGCCGGCGATGCCGAAGGCGCCGCAGGCGGCGATCAGGGCAAGGTGCCGCCGCAGCAGCGCCCGCTGCCGCCAGGCTTGCCGGCCGATGAACGGAGCAAGGCAGGCCAGCGCCACGAGCCAGCGCCCGACGGCGAGCGAAACCGGCGGAAAGCTCGGCCCCAATGCGCGCCCGAGCACGAGATTGCCGGCCCAGAACAATGGCGGCAGCCAGAGCAGCAGGAGCGGACGCCCCCAGAGCCCTTTCAGCAGCGTGGACATGGCCGGCCTCACCCGCCGTCGAGGCCGATGCGCAGGCGCCGATTGTGCCGGCCCTTGTTGTCGATCTTCAGGATGCGCAGCGGGCGCGACGCTCCCGTAGACGCCAGATGCGTGCCGCCACAGGCCTGGCGATCGAGCCCGGCGATCTCGACGACCCTGATCCGGCCATCGGCCGTCGGCGGCGGCGTGACCGAGCGCGAACGGATCAGGCCGGGCTCGTCGAAGGCCTCGCCCTCGCCGACATGGGTCTCACGGACCGGCAGGTCCTGCCTGATCACGTCGTTGATGGCGCCTTCCAGACCGCGCAGGCGCTCATTGTCGGCCTCCGGCAGGTCGAAATCGATCCGCGCCGTGCCGTCCTCATTCATCTGGACGCCGGTGACGAGCGCGCCGTCGAAGCCCTGATAGACCAGCGCATTGACGATGTGCAGATCGGTATGGAGCTCGCGCATGAGCTGCCGGAACGGGCGGTCGACCTCGGCGACCACGGCCCCCGAGAGCAAGATCGGCTCGGCCAGAAGATGCCAGATGCCATCGCCTGCGTCCTCGAAGCCGGCGATCGCGACCTCGCCGCCCGACCATTGCAATGTGCCCTTGTCGGGAAGCTGGCCGCCACCGCCGGGATAGAACGGCGATCGATCGAGCCGGATACGGCCCGGCTCTGCGGCCGTCACGACGGTTTCGAGGGCGAACACCTCCGGCTCGTCCAGGCAGAAATAGCGCGTCACACGAAGACTCCTTTTCGAAGAAGTCTGGGGACGCGGCTTGGAACCGTATTGGCGGAAATTGACCGATCAGCGGGCGCGGCCGGCAGCGCCCGCCCGCTGATACTGCAAGGGCGTGATGCCGAAGGAGCGCTTGAAGTGCCGCGTCAGGGCGCTCTGGTCATAGAAGCCGCTGGCCAGCGCCGCGTCGGCGATCGGCACGCCGGCCTTCAGCTCCCGGATCGCCGCCTTCAGCCGGAGCTGGGTCAGATAGGCATGGGGCGTCAGGCCGGCCGTGCGTTTGAACAGGCTGATGAGCTGGAACGGGGTCATATCGACCCAAAGCCCCATCTCGGTCAGGCTCAGCCCGCTTTCCGCATGCTGCGAGGCCATCCGCCCGGCCACAAGCGAAAGCGCGGCCTCGTCGCGCGGCGCAATCGGGATCGCGTGGGCGCCGTCGCCATGACGCGCGAAGAGCTGGCCGAAGCTGGCGACGAGGAGTTCGCGCTCTTCGAGCGGATCATGGCCGTCATCCAGGCTGCGATGCAGCCGGCCGAAAGCCGCGATCAGATCGGCGTCACCAATGACATTGCGCATGAAATAGGCCGGGCGATCGATGCCGAGATCGGCCGTGACCTGATCGATGGCGGGTTGCGTCAGATAGAACGAGCGATAGCGCCAGCTTCTGCTCCAGCCCATGCGGCCGGAATGGGGCTCGGCGGGGTTGAAGACGAGCAGCACGCTCTCGCGAGCCTCGTCGCTGCGGCCGCGGCTCTTGAACTCGGAGCCGCCGCTCTCCGTCACTGCGACGACGAAGGCCTCGTGCTGGTGCGGCGCGTAGTCATGCGTGGTGAAATCGGCGTGGAGGCAGCTGAGTCCGTCGACGCCGGTCGCGTTCCAGTAGCGTGCGGTATTGTGCCTATCGACACGGGCCAACGGCGCATTCCTCTCATCTCGGCGCAGTCTCGCACGATCCCTCGATCGCGTCCAAGCCCGGCGTCCGTCAGCGCCGGCCGCAGGTCGCAGCGCTTGTAGTCACAAAAAACCGGCCCCTTTCGGGGCCGGTGAAGCGCACCTTGCGCGAATTCGTCACGGACCGCCGCGGTCCGCTCTGGCATGTCAGTGTAGTGTCGGTGCCGGCATGGTCAGCCGCACGCGCTCGATCTCATCCTTCAGCAGCAGCTTCTTCCGCTTGAGCTCTGCCACGCCGAGATCGCTGGACGAGGGGCTGGCAACCGCCTGGGCGATGGCTTCCTCGAGCTGGCGATGCTTGCGTTCGAGCTCGGCGAGATGTGTCTGCAGCGACATCTGGATCCTCCTGATGAGCGTTCTAGCAAGAGAAGTCTGACACAGAGCCGGCTTCGCGTCTGCGGGGCAGACGTGCACTGCACCATGAGTTTCTGTGATCCCTTCCGGGACCTTTCCCGAGGCGCATGAATGCGAGCGAGCCGGCCCGCATCACGCCAGCGACACCTTGCCGGGCCGCCCGCGCCTGCGCATAGTCGGACGCGATCGCGGCGATGATGAGACGGCTTCATGGGATTCGAATTGAGCGCGGAGGAGATCGAGGTTCTGCAGGCGGAACTCGCGCGGTTGCGTGAGGAACATCGCGATCTCGACAGCGCCATCGATGCGCTCGAACGCCTCGGCCCGATCAACCAGATCCAGATCCAGCGCTTGAAGAAGCGCAAGCTCTATCTGCGCGACCGCATCTCCTATCTCGAAGACCAGCTGACGCCCGACATCATCGCTTAGCCACGGAAAATCCGCAGGAATCCCGATTCGCCGCTTGCCTATGACGCAGCGGCCAGTCTAGATCGCGCGCTTCCTCCCTCCTGCCGGGAAGCGCCGATTTCATGGCCGAGCCGACCCCACCCGTCGCCATCATCATGGGCAGCCAGTCCGACTGGGCGACGATGCGCCATGCCGCAGACACGCTTGCCGAACTCGGCATCGCCTTCGACGCGCGCATCATGTCGGCCCATCGCACGCCGGACCGGATGTATGCCTTCGCCAAGGGCGCCAGGGCAGAAGGCTTCAAGGTCATCATCGCCGGTGCCGGCGGCGCCGCGCATCTGCCGGGCATGACCGCTTCGCTGACGCCCCTGCCCGTGTTCGGCGTGCCCGTCGAATCGAAGGCGCTCTCCGGCCAGGACAGCCTGCTCTCGATCGTGCAGATGCCAGGCGGCATCCCGGTCGGCACGCTCGCCATCGGCAAGGCCGGTGCGATCAACGCCGCCTTGCTCGCTGCTGCCGTCCTCGCCCTCTCCGATGAGGCTCTCGCCGAGCGCCTCGACGCCTGGCGCGCCAAGCTCAGCGCCGCCGTAGCCGAGCGCCCGAAGGACGACGCATGAGCCCGCCCGATCCGCGCGGTCTCGGCCCCGGCGCCGTCCTCGGCATCCTGGGCGGCGGCCAGCTCGCTCGCATGCTGGCGCTGGCCGCAGCCGATCTCGGCGTGCGCGTGCATATCTTCGCGCCCGAGCCCGACAGCCCGGCCTATGAGGTCGCCGCCCGCCACACCATCGGCGCCTATGAGGACGAGGCGGCGCTGGCCAGCTTCGCCGATGCCGTCGACGTCGTGACCTACGAATTCGAGAACGTCCCGGCCGCGACGGCCGCCTTCCTAGCCGCCCGCACCCCGCTGCATCCCGGCGCCCGCGCGCTCGCGGTGACGCAGGATCGCCTCACCGAGAAGCGCTTCGTCGCCGATCTCGGCCTAGCGGTCGCCCCGTTCGAGTCCGTCGACTCGCTCGCAGATCTCGAAAAGGCCGTCGCAAAGCTCGGCCGCCCGGCCGTCCTGAAGACGCGGCGCTTCGGCTATGACGGCAAGGGCCAGGTCAAGATCGCCGATGGCACCGATCTCGCGCAGGCCTGGGACGAGATCGGCCATTTCCCGGCGATCCTTGAGGGCTTCGTGACGTTTTCCCGCGAAGTCTCGGTCGTCGCCGCCCGCGCCGCCGACGGCTCCTTCGCCGCCTTCGACGTCTGCGAGAACGAGCATCGCGACCATATCCTGGCGCTGACGCAGGTGCCCGCCCGCATCGGCGCAGCCGCGGCGGACGCCGCGATCGAGGCTGCCCGTCGCATCGGCGAGGCGCTCGGCTATGTCGGTGTCTTCGCCGTCGAGTTCTTCCTGGTCGAAGGCAAGGGCGGCGAGCAGGTCGTCGTCAACGAGATTGCCCCGCGCGTCCATAATTCCGGACACTGGACCAGCGAGGGGGCGCAGACCTCGCAGTTCCACCAGCATGTCCGCGCCGTCTGCGGCTTCCCGCTGGGCGCGACGGCGCGACGCGGGCGCGTCACCATGCAGAACCTGATCGGCGACCAGGCCAACGACTGGCGTGCCATCCTGGCCGAGCCCGGCACGCATCTGCATCTCTACGGCAAGCGCGAGGCGCGGCCGGGCCGCAAGATGGGCCACGTCACCCGCGTCCTCCCCGACAGGGACTGAACGCCGGACCGCTCCGGCCTCCGAAACTCGCGTGTTTTCACGCGTTTTGCGGCGTTGCAGCGTGGACAGCCCCAGGGATTTCTGGTATCCGCACGACCCTCGCGGCGATCTTCCGGACGGGAGGTCGCCGCCCCGTTTCCGGACCACCGACAACGACGGACTAAAGACGTGCAGGTTCTTGTTCGCGACAACAATGTCGACCAGGCGCTGCGGGCGCTGAAGAAGAAGATGCAGCGCGAGGGCATCTTCCGCGAGATGAAGCTCCGCGGCCATTACGAGAAGCCGTCCGAGAAGAAGGCGCGCGAGAAGGCCGAGGCCGTCCGCCGCGCCCGCAAGTTGATCCGCAAGAAGCTGCAGCGCGAAGGCCTGCTGCCGGCCCCGGTCAAGCCGAAGCGCCCTGAGCGCCCCGCCCGGCCGGCAATCTGACCACGCGAGAGGCCAGGCCGCTCGCTAGTGCCACTGATATCTACGGGCGCCTGGAGCTTCTCCAGGCGTTGTCGTTTTTGAGAGCAGGATGCGAAGAAGTGGGACCCGATCTTTCGCATTAATCCTGCTCTAACTCTTTGATACGAGACGGATTCGGACCTCGATGAAAACGCCTTGCGTTTACATCGAATTCAACCGGCGCTAACTCGTTAACCAAACTTTGTCAGGGCTTGGGCGTTTTGGAGGATGGCGGCGCACCGGGGCGGTGGCGCCGCATGGCAGGCGAGAGTTGTAAGGCGATGGATAAGAGCATGCTCACAGGCAGGAACTGGCTGATCGCGACGGGCCTGGCGCTCGCGCTCGCAGGCTGCGACACGGTGAGCATGAGCTCCGGCGCCGGCGTCGCCGAGCTCCAGACCGAAAACACCGAGGCAGCCAGCGTCAACATCGGCTCGCTCAGCGAGGTGATCAACCGAAACCCGAACGATCCGCAGGCCTACAACACGCGCGGCGCAGCTTACGCCCGCATCGGCCGCTATTCCGACGCCATCTCCGATTTCACCAAGGCCGTGCAGATCGACGCCAATTTCGCGCCGGCCTATACCAATCGCGGCCTGGCGCTGCGCCAGAGCGGGCGTAACGACGCCGCGCTCCAGGATTTCAACCGCGCCACCACCGCCAATCCGAACTACGCCCCGGCCTTTGTCGCACGCGCCAACCTGCTGCGCCTGCAGGGCAACAGCCAGCAGGCGCTGGCAGACCTCAACACCGCGATCCGCCTCAACCCGGAATCGCCCGAAGCCTTCCATGCGCGCGGGCTGGTCTACCAGAAGGAAGGCCAGCATCAGCAGGCCGTCACCGATTTCGACTCGGTGATCGACCGCAATCCCTATACCGCCCCGCCCTATATCGCCCGGGGTGAGAGCCTGAACGCGCTCGGCAAATACGATTCCGCGCTGGAGGACTTCACCGCCGCGCTCAATGTCGACAACCGCAATGCCGCCGCCTGGGCCGGCCGCGGCTTCGCCTTTGAGAAGCAGGGCAAGAAGACCGAGGCGAGCGAGGCCTATCAGCGCGCCCTCGGGCTCGACGGCAACAACCAGATCGCCCGCGCCGGCTCCGCCCGCCTCGGCGGCGGCGGCATGTTCCGCCTGTAAGGCAGGCGAGCCTACTGCGCCGCAGCGGTCACCGTCTCGCTGCCCGCCAGCCGGCTGGTGGCGAGATCGGCGAGGAAGCGCCTGATCTCCTGCACCGAGCCATGGGTCGGCAGGTTCCCGTGATTGCCCTCCGGAAAGCGGATGAAGCGCTTAGGCAGATTGGCGAGCGCAAACAGCGCCTCGCCCTGGCTGAACGGGATGACACCGTCACGTTGTCCGTGCAGAACGAGCACAGGCGCTTTGACCTTGCCGATGGCCTCGTCCGAGCGGAACTGGTCATGCATGAACAGCCCGACCGGAACATAAGGGTAGAGCTGCTGCGCCACTGCAGCGGTCGAGAGATAGGGTGCTTCGAGGATCACCGCCTTGAGCGGAACCTCGGCCGCCAGCTTCACCACCACGCCGGTGCCAAGCGACTCGCCGTAGCCGATCAATCGCTCCGCGCCGAAGCGCGTCACGGCCGACGCATAGGCGGCGCGCGCATCCTGCGCCAAGCCGTCCTCGGTGGGTAAGCCGGTCGAGCCGCCATAGCCGCGATAATTGACCGCGAACAGGCCGGTGCCGTCCTGCGTCAGGGCGCGAAAACGCGCCTGCCGGCTCGGCCGGCCGAAGTTGCCGGCATTGCCGTGAAAGAACAGCAGCACCGGCTTGCCCTCGCGCGGCGGCACCACCCAGGCGACCAGCTTCTCGCCATCGGCTGCCGTCAGCACTGTCTCCTCGACGCCCGGCAGGTCTGCGCTGGCGATCTCCACCCGGGCCGGATTGCGCGGATACATCATCTCGCGCTGCTTGACGTAGAGCAGCGCCAGCACGGCGCCGTAGGCGCAGAACGCGCCGATGGCGAGAAGCTTCAGGATCCTGCGCATCGCCCGCTGGCCTCGGTCATCGCCCAAACGAAAGGGCCGGCATCGAGCCGGCCCTTTACGACGTTCCGATGACGAATGCGCCGGCTCAACTGCGCCGGCGCCTTGACGATTCCGTCAGTGCCAGGCCTCAGCCGCTCAGTAGAGCAGCAGCGCCAGCAGCATGAGGACGAAGGGAACGAGCGTGGCGCGCCAGCCGATCGACGGGGCGGCGATGCCGATGCCGGTGCCGACCAGGGTCAGCAGGGTGCCGATGATGGCCGTGCCCCAGGCGTGCTTGGTGCCGCCGACCGCGAGCGCCGCGACGATGGCGAGGCAGGCGACCGTACCGACCTCGGCGAAATGCACGAAGCCCACATAGGTGCGCTCATGCTCCGGATAGTCCATCTGCGGAATGTCGGAGGCGTGTCCGTGGTCGGCCATGAAGGAAATCCCGATTTCAAACCTTGTCCTGACGCCCTGTAGCGCACCTGAAAAGGGTCGGCAACGGGAGTGCCGGAACGCCGACGGCCATTTTCCGGACGCCGCAGTACAAAGCCACCTGAAAACGCGCAGCGTTGCTGGTTGCAGCGGTTCGGAGCGCCAACCAGGTGGCGCGACTTATGGCAGCAGTTCCGGCGGAACACGGCGCGGATCATAGCCGCGTGGCCGATTCTTCTCCGTCCAGCCATAGAGACCTGCAACAAGAATGCCGCCGGCCAGTGCTGCAGCCAGCATGCCGAGTTCGCCGGAGAGCAGGAGCAGCACCAGCGGCAGCGCCACGAAAAGCAGCCCGGCGATGATCAGCAGCACCTGCATGACCCTCAAGCGCCCCTCGCTAACCCCCGCCGAGAAGCGCACCGTGCCGGCGGGCCTCTGTGCCAGCGAGGCATGCAGATCGCGGATGAACGCGGCGTAGACCAGGCTGCGCTGCTCATCGGGAAAGCCGAAGGCGCTGCTGGCGACCACTTGCAGCGGAGCCGATCCTTTGAAGCGGATTTCGCAGGAGCCGAAATCGCCATGCCGGGTGATGTGGGCGACCGTGAGATGCACGCCGCTGATATCGGAAAGCGGCCGCGTCTCCTCGCCGCCGCCATTCGCCCAGAACAAGCGTTCGTCGGTCAGCGCGACGCCTTCATCCGCCAGCTTGAGCGCGAGCCCGCCCGCACCGGGCCGCACGAACAGGCCATAGTCGCGCCGCCGTGCCTCGTCCTTGATCGCATCCGGCATCATGCCCCTCCGGCGAGGGATTGTGCCGGACTGGGGTAGAATTGCCGATTCCGGCGATCAGGAGCTGGCGAGCCCGGCCGCAGCCAGCGCCGCGCCCTGCTCGCTCGCCACACGCTCCACGCTGAAAGCCTCGATCTCCTCCTCGAACAGCCGGTGGAAGTTGAGCTCGGCATCGAGATGCAGGAAGACACCGCCAAGGCCGATCGCAGCGCGGTCCATGAAGACGAATTCGCGCGGCACCGTCACCGGCCCCCGCGCCTTCAATGCCGAATGGACCTGGAACGCCTGCTTGCGGCCGTATTCAGCCGGGCTGACGCCCTCGGCGATGCGGCGCGTGCGATCCTCCAGCAGCGGGCCGTAGATGAACTTCGCCCAGATGTTGAGGGTTTCGATCAGCTCCTTGTTGAGCCCCTTGAAGCCCCAGACCTCATAGGCATGGACGACTCGGGCCTCTTCTCCTGTGAGCAGGCCGCGATAGAGATCGACCACGCCGCCGACGAAGCTCGGCGGGAAAATGCGGATGCAGCCATAGTCGAGCAGATTGATGCCTGCCGGCGTGTCGTCCTCGGAGAACACTGTGTAATTCCCGAGATGCGGGTCGCCATGGATCACGCCGTGATGGCTGAACGGGCGCCACCAGGCCCGGAACATCGCGGTCGAGATCCGGTCGCGGACCTGCTGGCTCGCCTGCTTGTGGTTGAGGATCTTGTCGCCATCGAGCCAGCCCATGGTCAGGAGCCGGCGCGTCGACAACTCCGCCACGACATCCGGCACGCGCACCTCCGGCGTCGCCGCGAGCATGCGCCGGTAGAGCGCGACATGCTTGGCCTCGCGGCGATAGTCGAGCTCCTCGCGGACGCGGGCGCTGATCTCCTTTGCGATCTCGCTGGTGTCGATCACCGCGCCCATGCGCCTGTGCAGCCCAAACAGGATTTCGAGCTGGGAGATATCGGCTTCGACGGCCGATTCCATGTCGGGATATTGCAGCTTGCAGGCGAGCGGGCTGCCTTCGAGCGACACCGCCCGGTGCACCTGCCCGAGCGAGGCTGCCGCAGCCGGCTTGAGATCGAACTCGGCGAAGCGCTCGCGCCAGCTCGCGCCGAGCTCGGCCTGCATGCGACGCTTGACGAAGGCGGCACCCATCGGCGGCGCCTCCGATTGAAGCTTCTGCAATTCGGCGGCGTATTCCGGCGGCACCACGTCGGGGATGGTGGCGACGAGCTGCGCCACCTTCATCAGCGGCCCCTTCAGCCCGCCCAGCGCCTTGGCCAGCGCCTCGGCATTGGTGGCGTTGCGGCCCTCCAGCCCGAACAGCTTGGTGCCGGCGATCCGCGCCGCCACCCCGCCGACATTGGCGCCGACACGGGCATAGCGCGCCGCGCGGGCAGAGAATCGATTCGCTTCGCTGTCGCGTTCGGACATTAGGCACTCACTGACGTCGTGACAGGCAGCATGTAGGGGCTGCGGCGGCCGGTGCCAATGCGGCCATGACTGCAGCGACGCACCGCCAGGCTCTTTCCGGGCCGCAATCGTGCGGAATCGTCGCCTTTTCCGAACCTCCCCTCGCCAAGGGCCCCGGCGTTCCAAAGTGGTACAATTATTGCTGTGATCGCCATGGCCAGAGAGGCCTGGCAGAATTCAGGCGCTCCCACCGCGGACACGTGAATGGGGCGGCGATCGATCGGAGAGGCTGGCGACAGGCGATACCGCTCGCGGGGATCGTCATCGGCGGCGCATGCCAGGGTGTTCAGGCTGTCGCGAAAGCATCGGACCGGAAAGTGGCCTCCACGTTCCCGACAGTCCCGATGCCTCGACGAGGGAACGGGTCACCACCTCGCGTTCGATGGGACGCTTGGCGATCCGGTGTGTGCCGATGCGTTCCTTGCTCCGCTTTCGCTCGAGGATGAATGCGCTCGAACCGGATCGCCGGCTATTACGCGGTCGATGCCGTGCCAGGCTTCCTGGGGCGGGCGTCGGACCTCACCCGCACGCATCTGCCGGAACTCACCGGACTGCGCGGCGTCGCGATCCTGATCGTCGTCATCGGCCATTTGCTGCAGCGCGTCGAACGCTTCTACGGTCGCGAAGCACTCAACGTGATCGAGACATCGCTACTCGGCATTCTGGCGACGCCGTTTTCCGGCTGCAGGTTGCTGTTCTGCATAACTGGCTTCACATTGATCTTATATATCCAGAAAGAGGCAAAAAATCATTCGAAAATCGATGACTTTAATCTTCTGAAAAATAGACTTACGCGGCTATGGCCGCCCTATTTCATCGTTCTATTCGCAACTTTTACAATGATTTCAATCACAGGATACAGACCTGCTGGTTCATATCAATTTTATGGAGCGCCGGAATCATTATTTCTGAGCTTCGTGACGAGCGCCCTGTACGTTCATGACCTGGCTTTTGATTCGTTTCCGCGTCTTTTCCCACCCGGATGGTTTTTGGAGGTCCACTTCCAATTCCTGATCATCGGGCCGGTCCTGTGGCGATGGTATCGCCGAGCCTCCGAGCGAAACGGCAGGGTGTTGACGAGCCTGCTGTTCCTGACGACGACGGTGCTCGTCGCCATCCTCGCGGAGACATATGGCTCGCGCGGCATCCGGTACTCGCTCCTCGCTTTTCTGCCCTATTTCGCCGTCGGCGCGCTGATGGCGGAATTCACGGCGAGCAGTCGCGGCCGGGCAGTGGATCTCGCCCCGGCGATGAAATGGCCCGTCGGATCGCTGGGGGTCCTGGCGCTCATCCTCCTCGGTACGCCGTGCGGCCCGATATGGTGGCAACTCCCTGCGCAACTCGCCGCTATCGCCGCGATAATGCTCGCCTGCCTGACCGGGCAGTCCGGTTTCCGACGCGCCATGAGCAACCGGGCACTGGCAAGAATCGGCACCGCGTCCTTCTCGATCTATCTGGTTCACCTGCAGATTCTGCAGATCACCATGCCGATCGTCATCGACCACTACCGGCACCTGCCGTTCCTGGCGCTGGTTCTGCTTTGCGCGATCGTCGGTCTCGCGCTCGTGCTGACACTGTCGTTGGGCTTCTATTGGCTCGTCGAACGGCCCTGCGTGGCATTGTCGCTGGGCTCGAAGCGCTGGCCCGGCAAGACGACACGCTTCTCATAGCTTGCGCACCCGCGGGCGCTTTGCGCGGGCAGGTTCGCCAGCATCATCGGCGCGCTATGCGACGCACCTCATGTGCAGCTCCGTCCGAACCTCCGCCACGCTCGCCGGGCGCCCTCCCGCCGCCTCGATCTTGCGGACGATGTCGGCGATCAGCTCTGCATTGCTGCGCGTCTCGCCGAAGGGTGCATCCTCCAGCCCGGCACGGGCATGGACGCCGCGTGCGACTGCGGGCGCGACGATCTCGCTGAGGTCGACGCCGAGCCCGGCGATCATCACCGGGGCCTGCGGCGCACACTCCGCCAGCAGGGCAAGATGGGCCTCCAGCGCATAAGGCTTCGGCGGGAAGCCCCAGGCGAAGGCGTCCGAGAACATCAGCCGGTAGATCGGCGTCGGCATGCCGGGATAGGCCTTGGCCAGCGCCGCGCCCAGGCGGGTGAAGCCGGGCTCGTAGATCGCATAGCTCGGATGGATCCTGTGCGCCTGCGCGACCGCCATCCCCTCGCGGATATGCTCGCCGGGGTTCTGGTAGATGAAGCCGGCCTCGCCGCCCGGGATGCCGGCGAAGGTCGTCCAGTTGCACGAGCCGGGCTCGAGCACGCCCCATTCGACCAGGCCGCGCTTGGCCAGTTCCTCCAGATGCGTGTAGCGGCCAGAGCCGATCATGTCGCCGGCGTAACCGGAGCCGAGGATCGGGATCGTCGGGTAGACGATCGCATCGACCTTTGCCCTGATCCCCTCGATGGCTTGCGCATAGAGTTCCCAATCGTCGCGCTGGCGGCCGGTCTCGAGATCGTAGACATGCAGGTGGACGATCGCGGCGCCGGCCTCGACCGCGGCGATCCCGTCGGCGACGATGTCGGGGATCGCGATCGGAATGCCGGGCTGGCGCTCCTTGCCCCACGGCCCGTTGATCGCGGCCTCGATCCAGATCGGGGTTTTCATGGGGGTGCGTCCTTCGGCCAGTTATCGCGGATCCAACGCGTCAGCCCCTCCTCCTCGACCTCGCCGGCGGCGAGTGCGAGGATGATGGCGGCGGCATCGGCCTCGCTCGGCGCGAACTCGATCCCGTTCAGCCGAAGGAAGATAATCAGCGCCAGCAGCGAGACACGCTTGTTGCCGTCGATGAAGGGATGTTTCTTGGCGATGCCGAATGCATAGGCTGCGGCCAGCGCCGCCATGTCGGTCTCGCCATAGGCAAAGCGGTTGATAGGCCGCGCCAGAGCGGATTCCAGCAAGCCCCGATCACGAATGCCGTCGGGGCCGCCGAAGAGTGCCAACTGCTCGGAGTGGATATCGGCTACGACGTCAGCGGTGAGCCAGAACGGCTCGGTCATTTCGCTAGCTCGCGCAGCGCATTGGCGTATTGCTTCATCGCCTTGCGGGCGATCGCCATGGTGCGCTCGTGCAGATCGTCACGGGGAGTTAGCTTGAAGGCGCCCTCCGGCTGCTCGACCACCGTCAGCTTGTCGCCTTCGGCCAGCTTCAATCGCGCCAGCAGCTCCTTCGGCAGGATGATGCCGACAGAATTTCCGATCTTGCGGACCTGCAAGACCATGGCCTGCTCGCCCGCGGGCTTTTCGGGCTTGTTCATGGCGTGCTTCCCTGAGCGGTGTTATACAAACCGTATAACATAAACTCGGCTGGCGCGCAGTCTGGCAGGAAGCCGGGGCTAATGGCCGGACTAGGGAAAGCTCTCGATCCGCTGATAGATCAGGCCGGAGCCGGGAGCAGGCAGGTTTCCGGCCTGCACCCCGCCCCGCAGTGCCTCGGCCGTCGCTCGCGTAACATCCGGAGCATCGGCGAAGACGAGCGCGACAGCCTCCTCCGACATCGCGGCCTGCCCCATGATCGGATGCCCGCCGGCATCGGGCGCGGTTCTGCCGAGCCTGATCGTTGGGCGCTTCTCCGCCTCCAGCCATGCAGCCACGCGCCCAGCGCTGGCATCAGCCATCCGCAGCATGACGAGACTGCCGCCATGCGGACAATCGGCACCGACCAGAGCATTGCAGGCGAGCCGCAACGGGTTGCGCAAGAAAGGGCGCATCGCCAGCGTGACCGCGTCCGGGTGCTCGGCGAGCCGACGATACTCCGGCGAATTCAGCACCGCGATGTCGGCGAGATCATAGACGGTGAGGTAATCGGGCGATCCGCCGCCAACAGCCTGATAGCGCGTGGCGCGCAGGATGCCCGGGACCGTGAAGCGCTGCGGAACATGATGGCCGCCATGCCAGCGTTCATAGGCCTCGCGCTGGGCCGGATCGACATCATTGGCGAAGACGAGGAAGGCGCTGCTTTTCATGGCTGCAGCATCACCTTGATCGCGGTGCGGTTGCGCATCAATGCAAAGCCGTCCAGTGCGTCCTCCAGCGGCAAGCGGTGACTGATCAGCCTGCGAAAGCGCTCGGGTTCATCCGCTATCGCCGCGACCACCTCGTTCCAGCGCGCCACCGGCGCACGATAGGAGCCGATGATGCCCTGCTCCAGCCGCACCATCGCGGTCAGATCGAAGCTGGCCGGCCGGGCATGGATGCCGCAGATCACAAGCACGCCGCCGGGCGCGAGCAGGCGCTGTGCCGCACTCGCGACCTCCGGCACGCCGGTCGCCTCGAAGATCACGTCATAGCCGGAGGGAGCCAGCGGTCCATCATCGGCGAGCGCATCCCTGGTATCGCCGAAACCAAGCGCGCGGGCGCAAGCCAGCCTCGCCGCGTCGTTGCGTCCGGCTATCGTCAAAGCCGCGGCTCCCGCCCGCTCGGCGAAGAGTGCGACGCCGAGCCCGATCGGTCCGGGGCCGATCACGAGCACGCGCTTGCCCTCGACTGTGCCAGCACGCGACACGGCCTGCGCCGCAACCGTCATCGGTTCTGTCAGAGCCGCGAGTTCTGCGTCCAGCCCTTCGGGCACGGCCACGCAATTGCGCGACGGCACGCTCGCCAGACTGGCGAAACCGCCATTGCGCCGGATGCCGATGCCGCTCCGCGCCGTGCAGCCATCCTCGCCGCGCTGCCGACAGCCTTCGCAGTGTCCGCAGGTCACCGAGGGCCTGACCACCACGCGCTGGCCAATCCACTCTGACGGGCCGCGCTCGACCGTGCCGGCGAATTCATGACCGAGCGTGACCGGCATGGCGCTCGCCATCGCCTCATAACCCGCCGTCCAGTCGGCGATGTGCAGATCGGTGCCGCAGATGCCGGCAGCCTCGATGCGGATCAGCATCTCGTCGTCGCCCGAGAGAGCCGGCGCCTCGACTTCATGACAGATGAGCCCCGGTTCAGGCGCGGCCTTGCGGATGGCGAGCATTGCAGGAACCCGTCTAGTCGACCTTGACCCCGGCTTCCTTGACGACCTTGCTCCAGATTTCGCTCTCGCGCTTGAGGAAGCCGTCGAAGTCGAAGCCAACGGCCGCAGGGATCGAGCCGCTGGCCTCGAGCTTGCGCCTGAGCTCTACATCGCCCAGCGCCGTCGCCAATGCGGCGCGCTGCTTCTCCGTCACCGCCGGTGGCGTGCCCTTCGGCGCCATCAGGCCGACCCAGGCGGAGACGTCGAAATCGGCATAGCCCTGCTCGGCGACGGTCGGCACCTTCGGCAGCAGGCCGGCGCGCTCGCTGGTGGTGACGGCGAGCGCCTTCAGCGAACCGCCCTCGACCTGCCCTGCGACCGCAGCCAGCGTCGCGAAGGTGACGTCGAGCGAGCCGCCTGCGACATCGGCGAGCGAAGGGCCTTCGCCACGATAGGGCACATGCTGCATCTTGCTGCCGGTGCGCATGGCGAAGAGCTCGCCGGCGAGGTGGGCGACGGTGCCGGTGCCGCCCGAAGCGAACAGGATGGGCTCGGGCCGCTGCTTCGCCAGCGCCTCCAGATCCTTCATCGTGTTCACGGGCGAGTTCGGCCGGGTCACCACGACGAAGGGCAGCTTGGCCATCAGCCCGACCGGAACGAGATCGTTGCGCCAGTCGAACGGCATGCTCGCCCGCAGCGCCGGGTTGATCACCATCGTCGTCGGGGCTGCGAGCAGCATGTAGCCATCCGGGTCGGCCTTGGTGACGGCCTGCGTGCCGGTCATCGTCGCGCCGCCGCCGCGATTGTCGATGATGACGCGCTGGCCGAGGATGCTGCTGAGAGACTCGGCGATCAGCCGCGC
The DNA here is from genome assembly GCF_002831785.1 of Allobosea sp. FBZP-16. Lineage (NCBI taxonomy): Bacteria > Pseudomonadati > Pseudomonadota > Alphaproteobacteria > Hyphomicrobiales > Alloboseaceae > Allobosea > Allobosea sp. FBZP-16. The sequence continues at coordinate 67,599 of NZ_LNCQ01000014.1, forward strand.
CGTGACGTCGACGCCGCCACCGGCCGCGAAGGTGACGATCAGGGTCACGGGCTTGCCCGGATAGGATTGCGCCAGTGCCGGGCAGGCCAGCGTCGCCGCCATGCCGGACAGGACGAAGCGACGGCTCACGGCCGGTTGACGCGTCTGCATGCTGCAATCCTCCCTGATTTTTCTGCGCGCACTCAAACGGAGCCGGCTCGCCGATTCAAGCAACGTTGCATGCGGCAACTATAGCTTTAAGGCATAGATCCTGCGCGCAGCTCATCCTTCAAGCACTGCTCGAACCGTTCAGTCACCTCGCCACGCGCGGCGAGCGGCCGGTGCAGATAGGCTTCGTAACGCCGGGTCGTCGGCACAGGCAGACATCGCAAGCGAGACATGTCGGCGGCGCGCGCCGAGAACTCGTCGACGATGCAGACGCCGACCCCAGCCTCGACCAACGCGACCGCCGTCTCGGCGAAGCGCACAAGATGCGTTCGGGCCGGCCGCAAGCCGTGATCGGACAGGATGCCGGCTGCCATGTCGCCATGGACGGAGCGCGGCTGGAAAACGATCCAGGCGCGATCGGCCAGGCCTGCGAGACTTGCTTCGGCAGAGGGTATGTCCATGCCGGCCGGCACCAGCAGCATCGGCCGGCCATTGCCGACCGGCGTGCTGACCACCTCATGGTGCAGCACCGGAAACAGCGTCACCGCAGCATTGGCAGCACCGTCGAGCAGATAGGGCAGCACCTGGCTGACGGTCAGGATGTCGAGTTGCAGGGAGACGGCGGGCATGCGCTCGACCAGCAGTGCCAGCGCCGCAGGAACCAGGCCGCGGCCGATGCTGGGCGAAGCACCGCAGCGGAACACCGCGTGCTCCGGCAGCGCCGCCTGCGCCGCCCGTTCCACCGCCGAGCGCATCTGCTCGTAGGCGCGGTCGATCTCGGCGAGGAAACGTGCCGCTTCCTGGGTCGGGGTCAAACGGCCGCGGACCCGGTTGAACAGCCTGGCGCCGAGCTGATCCTCCATGCGCAGGATCATCCGCGTCACCGTCGGCTGCGCGATGCGCAATTCGCGCGCGGCGCCGGCGAGGCTGCCGGCCGCCATCACCGCCTTGAACACCTCGATCTGGCGGAAGGTCAGCACGCTTTCCTCGCGGGGCATGCCGGCGAGAAAACCGCCGGTCTCGACGGCAGCGAAGCCGCCGAGACCGGCAGGGTCAAGCGATCACTCGCCCTTGTTGACCGAGATCGGCTTCAGCGCGTTGCTCGGCTGGACGTACTTCGCGATCAGCGCGTCATAGGTGCCGTTCGCCTGCAGCCGCTCGAGCGCGCCCTTGACCGCGTCGCGCAGCTGGCCGCCCTCGGCCGTCTTCGGGAACGGGATGCCGGTCAACGAACGGGTGAAGGGCTCGCCGAGCGGGATATAGGTGTTGGGCTCTAGCTTCTGGAAATGCGTCATCGTCTCGCTGCCCTGGACGCCGCCCTGCAGGCGCTGCGTCTTGAGCTGGGTGCGGGCGTCGACCGACCCCTCGGTGCCGACCACGGTGATCGCCGGCTTGCCCTTGGCGACGCAGTTGGCATCGCTCCACTCGCCGATCTGCTTGGGCCAATTGGTCGAGCGGCTGGCACCGACGCTCTTGCCGCAGAGATCCTCGACGCTCTTCACCGAATCCTTGAATGCAGTGACCGTGTAGAACTGCGCGCCCGAGACCATGTAGTCGACGAAGTCGACCGTCTCGCGCCGCGCCGGCAGGTCGCTCATCCCGGCCATCACCATGTCGACGCGGCCGGTCGTCAGCGAGGGCAGCATCTGGGCGAAGGCAGTGTCCTGCCATTCGGCCTTGACGCCGAGCTCCTTGGCGATGGCCTCGCCGAGCTCATAGTCGAAGCCGGCCATCTGGTTGGTCGCCGGGTCCTTGTAGACGATCGGCGCGTAGTTCGGCTGGGTCGCGATAACGATCTTGCCGGCGGTCTTGATCCGGTCAGGCAGAGCCTGGGCCTGAGCGGCGAGCGCGGTGCCGGCGAGCAGCGCGGCGGCGAGCGAAAGGCGAAGCATGGTGGTCTCCCTCTTGTCTTTGCTTGGATTCACTGGGTCTTGGCTCACTTGAGGACGGCGGCGATGAAGTCACGGGTGCGGGGCTGCTGAGGCGAAACCAGCACCTGCCGCGGCGGCCCCTGCTCGACGATCTCGCCCTTGTCCATAAAGACGACGTCGCTCGCGACTTCGCGGGCGAAGCCGAGTTCATGGGTCACCACGATCATGGTCATGCCGGAGGCGGCGAGGTCGCGCATCACGTTCAGCACTTCGCCGACGAGCTCCGGGTCGAGCGCCGAAGTCGGCTCGTCGAACAGCATCACCTGCGGCTTCATCGCCAGCGCGCGGGCGATGGCGATGCGCTGCTGCTGGCCGCCCGAAAGCTCGATCGGATAGGAATCGCGCTTCTCGGAAAGGCCGACGCGCTCGAGCAGCGCCATGCCCTCGGCGACGATCTCGCGCCGCGGCCGCTTCAGCACCGTGAGCGGCCCCTCGATGATGTTCTGCAGCACCGTCATGTGGTTGAACAGGTTGAACCGCTGGAAGACCATGCCGGTCTTGAGGCGCTGGCGCGCGATCTCGGCATCGCTGAGTTCGTGCAGTTCGTTGCCGACGCGGCGATAGCCGATCAGCTCGCCGGCGACGGTGATCGCGCCGGCGTCGATCTTCTCGAGCTGGTTGATGCATCGCAGCAGCGTCGACTTGCCCGAGCCGGACGGGCCGATGATGCATTGCACGGCGCCCGGCAAGACCGAGAGCGAGACATTGTTCAGCGCCTTCAGCGGGCCGAACTGCTTGGTGACGCTGGCGGCGACGACGATCGGGGACAAGGCGTTCACGCGGCGGCCTCCTCGGCGACCTGCGGCTTGGCGCGCCGCTCGCCCCGGCCCTTGGAGAAGGCGCGTTCGAGGAAGAACTGACCGATCTGCAGGAGCGTAACGACGAGCAGGTACCAGCCGGCCGCGACGATCAGGAGTTCGATGACGCGAGCATTGGCATAGTAGACGTTCTGCGCATTGCGCAGGATCTCGGAGAACTGGATCACGCTGGCGACCGAGGTCAGCTTGACCATGCTGATCACCTCGTTGCCGACCGGCGGGATGATCACCCGCATCGCCTGCGGCAGCACGATCCGGCGCAAGGTCGTCAGCCGGGTCATGCCGATCGCCTTGGCGGCTTCGGTCTGGCCGAGATCGACCGAGAGGATACCGGAGCGGACCACTTCGGCGGTATAGGCGCCCTGGTTCATGCCGAGGCCGAGCAGCGTCGCCATGAACGGCCCGATGATGTCGATGGTGCGCCACTCGATCACGCCGGGGATGCCGATCGTCGGGAAAACCAGCGCCAGATTGAACCAGAGCAGCAATTGCAGCAGCAGCGGCGTGCCGCGGAAGAACCAGATGTAGAACAGCGCGACGCCGCGCAGCACCGGGTTCGGCGACATGTACATGATCGCGAAGACCACGCCGAGCACGATGCCGAGCCCCATGGCACAAACGGTCATGATCAGCGTGTTGACGAGGCCGGCGAGGATGGCCGGCGCGGTGAAGAATTGCGCCACCACCGGCCAGGCGATCTGCCCCTGTGCGAACGCCTTGACGATCCAGGCGAGCACGAACAGGATCGCGGCAGCGGCAATCCAGCGCCCGTAGAAGCGCTTGGGCACGATAGTCAGGCCGGCAATCTCGGCAAGGCCGCGATCCGGCATGGTCTGGGTTGCACTGCTCATGCCGCGCGCTCCCTCGTCCACTGCGCGAAGCCGGAGAGCCAGCCGCGGAAGCGCCCGATCTGCTCGGCGACCCGCGCCGGCGCTGTCCCGCCATAGCCGCTGCGCGCCGCCACCGCCGCATCGAGCGTCAGCACCGCGAGAACGCTCTCGTCGAGGCGTGGGTCGATCGCACGCAGTTCCACCGGCTCCAGCCCTTCGAGCTCGCGGCCCATCTCCTCGCAATAGCGCACCAGCGCGCCGCTGATCTCATGCGCTTCGGCGAAGGGCACGCCCTTGCGGGCGAGATGATCGGCGACTTCGGTTGCAAGCGCAAAACCGGCACCGGCCTGCGCCCGCATTACGTCGGTGCGTGCCTCCATCGTCTCGATCAGCCCGGCGAACGCCGGCAGCACCTCGCCGAGCACGTCGACCGCATCGAAGGCGGCACGCTTGTCCTCGGCGAGGTCGCGGTTATAGGCGAGCGGCAGGCCCTTCAGCGCGCCCAGCATGGCGACGAGCTCGCCGGTGAGGCGCGCCGCCCGGCCGCGCGAGATCTCGGCGATGTCCGGGTTCTTCTTCTGCGGCATGATCGAGGATCCGGTCGCAAAGGCGTCATCGAGCACGACCCAGCCGAACTGGCGCGAGGTCCAGAGCGTGACCTCTTCCGCCAGCCGCGACAGGTTGGTCGCCAGCATCGCCGCGACGAACAGGAATTCCGCGACATGGTCGCGCGCGCCGACGGCATCGACCGAATTCTCGCAGGGGCCGTCATAGCCGAGCGCCCTGGCGCTGAGTTCGGGCGTCAGCGCAATCGCCGAGCCGGCGAGCGCAGCGGCTCCCAGCGGCGAAAGCGAGGAACGCTTTTCCCAGTCCTGCAGGCGGCTGGCATCGCGCGACAGCGCCTGGCCATGGGCCATCAGCCAATGGCCGAAAGTCACGGGCTGGGCGCTCTGCAGATGGGTGAAGCCGGGGCAGACCGAGGCCGCATGCCGCTCGGCCTGGCCGGCTATGGCATCGAGCAGTTCGGCCAGCATCGCGCCGATCGTCCGCGCCTCGGCGCGCAGATAGAGCTTCAGGTTGTTGGCAGCCTGGTCGTTGCGCGAGCGCCCGGCCCTGAGCTTGGCCCCGGTCGCGCCGATGCGGGCGATCAGCACGCGCTCGATGAAGGTATGGACGTCCTCGTCGCTCTCGTCCGGCGCGAGCGTCCCGACGGCCAGATCGGCGGCGATCGCTTCGAGCGCTGCCACGATGGTCCTGGCCTCGTCCTGGCTGAGCAGTCCGGCGCGTTCGAGTTCGGCCGCATGGGCCTTGCCGCCGGCGATGTCCTGCGGGGCGAGACGGGCATGGGCGCCGGCCGCGCTCGACAGCTTCATCATGCGCGGGTCGGGCGACTTGCGGAAACGGCCACCCCATAGGCGCGTATTATGATTCATGATGCTCTCCCCTTGCCTGAAACACTGCCCTCTTGACCGCGCAACCGGCAAACGAAACGATCTCCTCCAGGGTAGTCGCTGAAGGAATATCTGTTTGGCCGGTCGCAACCTCCCGCCGTCGACCACGGCGCTCCGGGTCTTTCTCGCTGTCGCCCGCCTCGGCTCGACGGCGAAGGCGGCCGGCGAGGTGCACCTGACCCAGAGCGCCGTTTCCAAGCAGATCCAGGCGCTGGAAGACCATCTCGGCACGGAGCTGTTCGAGCGCAGCCCCGCCGGGCTGAAACCGACCGAGGCCGGCACGATCTATCGCCCCTATGCCGAGGCCGCGATCGAGCAGATGGAACGCGGCGCCCGGCGCCTCGCCGAGCGTGCCGCGATCGGCCGGCCGATCCGGCTGCACATGATCGCCATCGCCGGCGAGCGCTGGCTGATGGAGCGCTTCCCCGAATTCGCACAGGCCCATCCCGAGATCGACGTCCAGTTCACCAATTTCGTCAGCGAGAACGAGATCGAGGAAGCCGACTTGGAGATCGTCCACGGCTTTGGCCCCTGGCCGGACCGTGAGTCGCACTACCTGTTCGGGCGCCAGGTCGCGTTGGTCGCCGCGCCCTCGGCGCTGGAGCGCCTGGGCGGCTTCAATCGCGCCGCCGACATCCAGAAGATGACGCTGCTGCAGCATTTCCAGATGCCGGCCTTCTGGGCCGAATTTACAGAGGCGCACGGCCTGCGCGGCGCGGTGCCGGCCCACACCGTGCGCTACGGCTACTATTCCGTGATCATCCGCGCCGCCGTCGCCGGGCTCGGCGTCGCGCTCGCGCCACGCTGCTATGTCGCCGAGGAACTGGCGTCCGGCGCGCTGGTCAATCCGCTCGGCCTCGATTTCGACAGCGCGACCGGCTGCTGGCTGACCGTCAATTCGCAGAGCGAGCGCAGCCCGGCCCTCGACACGCTGGTCGCCTGGCTCTGCGAGGAGGCTCGCCGCTTCGAGGCCGCGGGTTGAGCGCACAAGGCGCATGCTCTAGACCGACCGCCATGCTTCCGATGGCGAAGGCCCGATGCGCATAGCCGTGACCGGACGAACCGGGCAGGTCGTCCAATCCCTTCTCGCTCGCGCGCAGGCGGCAGGTGTGACCGTGATCCCGGTCGGCCGGCCCGAGCTCGACCTAGCGCAGCCGGACGGCGTTCGGCAGGCGCTCACCAACGCGCAGCCCGACTGCATCGTCAACGCCGCCGCCTATACCGCCGTCGACAGGGCCGAAACCGAACCGGAGTTCGCCCTGCGGATCAACGGCGCTGGCGCCGGTGCCGTGGCCGTGGCGGCTGTGGCCCTCGGCGTGCCGCTGATCCAGATCTCGACCGACTACGTCTTCGACGGCATGGCGCCGCATCCCTGGCGCGAAAGCGACGCCACCGCTCCGCTCTCGGCCTATGGCCGCTCCAAGCTCGCCGGCGAGGAAGCGGTCATGGCGTCCGGTGCGGACTGGACGATCCTGCGCACGGCATGGGTCTACAGCCCCTACGGCGGCAACTTCGCAAAGACCATGCTGCGCCTCGCTGAGACCCGGGCCGAGGTCGGCGTCGTCTCCGACCAGTTGGGCTCGCCGACCAGCGCGTCAGACCTTGCCGAGACGATCATCGCGATGGCGAAGACGCTGGTCGCCCGCCCCGGCAATGCCACGCTCCGCGGCGTCTTCCATGCCGCCGGCACAGGCGAGGCAAGCTGGGCTGATCTGGCAGAGACTGTGTTCGCAGCCTCTGCGGCACTTGGCGGCCCGAGCGCCAGAGTCAGGCGCATCGCCACGATCGACTACCCCACCCCCGCGCGCCGGCCGAGCAATTCCAGGCTCGATTGCAGCCTGCTCGCGGCACGTCATGGCCTGTGCCTGCCGCCCTGGCAGGGTTCCGTGCAAAGCTGCGTCGCCACATTGCTCGCGCCATCGCGAAGCTGAAGGAGCCATCATGAAGGGGATCATCCTCGCCGGCGGCAGCGGCACGCGGCTCCACCCGATGACCATGGTGACGTCGAAGCAGCTTTTGCCCGTCTACGACAAGCCGATGATCTACTATCCGCTCTCGACGCTGATGCTTGCCGGCATCCGCGAGATCCTGATCATCTCGACGCCGGAGGACGCGCCTCGCTTCGAGGCGCTGTTCGGCAGCGGCGAATGCTGGGGCCTCAAGCTCTCCTATGCGATCCAACCGAAGCCGGAAGGCCTGGCGCAGGCCTATCATATCGGTGCCGATTTCGTCGCCGGCGGCCGCTCCGCCCTGATCCTCGGCGACAATCTCTATTATGGCGACGGCCTCACCGGCGTGCTGCACCGCGCCGCCGCCCGTGACCAGGGCGCCACCGTCTTCGCCTATCGCGTCAGCGATCCCGAACGCTATGGCGTCGTCTCGTTCGACGCCTCCGGCAAGGCCCTCTCGATCGAGGAGAAGCCCAAGCTCCCGCGCTCGCATTGGGCGGTGACCGGGCTGTATTTCTATGACGAGCAGGTGGTCGACATCGCCCGCAAGCTGAAGCCCTCGGCCCGCGGCGAGCTCGAGATCACCGACATCAACCGTGCCTATCTCGAACGCGGCGCCCTCAATGTCGAGCGGCTTGGCCGCGGCTATGCCTGGCTCGATACCGGCACGCCCGAATCCCTGATCGAAGCCTCGGAATTCGTGCGCACGCTGGAGCGCCGCCAGGGCTTCCGCATCGCCTGCCCGGAGGAGATCGCCTTCGAAAACGGCTGGATCGATCGCGAGCAATTGCGCGCGCTCGGTGAGGCGCTGTCGAAGAGCAGCTACGGCCAGTACCTGCTTGGCGTCGCCAGGCGCGACCATTCGGCCTGACCCCGCACTTCCCATGCCGGTGCAGAGCGCTCATGCTGCGCCGGCGCTGGCCGAAAACGCTGGGCTGGCCGAGATTGCATCAGAGCCGCGCCGATGACGTGCACGAGGATCGAAGACCCGATGAACGCCCCCGCCACCACGCCCGGCATCTCGCGGCACCCCGCCCTCGACGGCCTGACAGCGTCACTGCGCGAACTCCTCGGCCCGCGCTGCTCGACCTCGGACAGCGAACGCGAGCATCACGGCCATGGCGAATCCTATCATCCGACCAAGGCACCCGACGTCGTCTGCTATCCGCTGACCACCGACGAGGTGAGCAGCATCGTCAAGCTCTGCCATCAGGCGAAGGTGCCGGTCATTCCGTTCGGCGCCGGCACCTCGCTCGAAGGCCATGTCGTCGCGCTGCATGGCGGCGTCTGCATCGACCTCTCGCGCATGAACGCGATCACCGCGGTCAATGCCGAGGATCTCGACTGCACGGTCGAGGCCGGCGTCACCCGCAAGCAACTCAACGAGCACCTGCGCGACACCGGCCTGTTCTTCCCGGTCGATCCCGGCGCCGACGCCACCCTCGGCGGCATGGCCGCGACGCGCGCTTCTGGCACCAATGCCGTGCGCTACGGCACGATGAAGGACAATGTCCTGGCGCTCACCGTCGTACTCGCCGACGGCACCATCCTGAAGACCGGCGGGCGCGCCCGCCCATCCCCC
>NZ_LNCQ01000014.1:76351-91161 GCF_002831785.1 Allobosea sp. FBZP-16
CGACCTCACCCCCCTCTTCGTCGGTTCGGAGGGGACGCTCCGCGTCATCACCGAGATCACCTTTCGGCTCTACGGCATCCCCGAGGCGAGCTCGGTCGCGGTCTGCTCCTTCCCGGACATCGCCAGCGCCGTCAATTGCGCCATCGAGACCATCCAGTGCGGCATCCAGGTCGCCCGCGTCGAACTGCTCGACGAGACCTGCATGCGGGCCATCAACCGCCACAACAATCTGAGCTATCCCGAGACGGTCGCGCTCTTCCTCGAATTCCACGGCACGGAAGCAGCCGTCGTCTCGCAGGCTGAAATGGTGCAGATGATCGCCGAAGGCCATGGCGGCGAGGGCTGGCGCTTCGCGACCAGCGCCGAGGAGCGCAACAAGCTCTGGCAGGCAAGGCACAACATGCATTACGCGCTGCTCGCCTTGCGCCCCGGAGCCAGCAGCTGGGGCACCGACACCTGCGTGCCGATCTCCCAGCTCGCCGCCTGCATCACCGAGATCAAGGAGCATGCCAAGGACGCGCCTTTCCCGGTGACGGCGCTCGGCCATGTCGGCGACGGCAATTTCCACATGGGCTTCCTGATCAGGATGGATTCGCCCGAGGAGATCCGCGAGGCCGAGCGGCTGAACGGGCTCCTGGTCAACCGCGCCATCGAGCTCGGCGGGACCTGCACCGGCGAGCACGGCGTCGGCTACGGCAAGGCCAAGTTCCTGCGCAAGGAGCATGGCGATGCCGCCGTCGAGGTGATGCGCACGCTGAAGGCAAGCCTCGATCCCGACAACATCATGAACCCCGGCAAGGTGCTACCGGCCTGAGGTTTGGTCGCGGCTAGGTTTTCGAGAGTTCTCGACCTCAACACGGTGTCATCCCGGACGGAGCGCAGCGGAGATCCGGGACCCATTCCGGAACCTATCCGAATAGGTTCCGGAATGGGTCCCGGTCTCCCTCCGGTCGCCCGGGACGACCAGCGCCTTTAGCCCGCAGCGTAGAGCCCGCACGTGACCGCAGCGCCCAACTGTTTTACATGCAAATGGAACGGTGACCCCCGAGGCGGATAGGCAACGCCTGGACGACGCGGCGGTGCGGAAACGCAGCACAAGAACCACGCGGTCTATTTCGTGCCCGGTCTGCATCGCGGCCTGCGTGTCCTCGAAATCGTCGCGGCTGCGCGCCGGCCGCTGAGCATCACCGAGATCGCCTCGGAGCTCGGCCTGACGCGCTCCTCGGTCTTCCGCCTGATCTATACGCTCCGGCACATGGGCTTCCTCGAGGAGGAGCAGTCGAAGCAGTTCGCGCTCGGCCCGCGCGTCCTCAATATCGGCTTCGCCTTCCTGGCCTCGAAGGACATCATCGAGATCGCCCGCCCCGAACTGGAGGCGCTGCGCGATGAGACCCTGGTCTCGGCGCATCTGGCGATCCGCGACGAGCGCGACGTGCTCTATCTCAGCTGCGTGCAGACCCGCTCGGGCTTCCTCAGCAACATGAATGTCGGCTCGCGCGTGCCGGCCTACGCCTCGCCGATGGGCTGGCTGCTGCTGTCGGGCCTGCCGCAGGCGGAACTGGAGGAGCTCTTCCGCAAGGAGCGCTTCGTGCCGCTGACCAGCCAGACGCCGACCTCGACACCGGAGCTGATCGAAACGGTCGAAGCGGCGGCCGCGCGTGGCCATGTCTTCAGCCGGGGCGTGATGGAGGCGGCCGGCAGCTCGATCTCGGCCCCGATCATCGACCGGCGCGGCATGGTGGTCGCGGCGATCGATATCTCCGGCCCGGACTCCGCCTTCGACCTCGACCAGATCGACGGCCGCTACCTCACGGCGGTCAGGGCCGCGGCCAGGCGAATCTCCGAACGGCTGGGCTAAAGGCCGAGGATTGCCCGCGCCTCGGCCGGCGTCGCGACGCACCGCCCAGGTTCTCGATGATCGTGCCGGCCTTCTCGACCAGCTCGGCATTGTCCCGCGCCAGCACGCCCTTGCGGATATAGACATTGTCCTCGAGCCCAACGCGGACATGGCCGCCGAGCAGGAAGGCCTGCGCCAGCAGCGGGAACTCGTGCCGGCCGATGCCGAAGGCCGCCCAGATGCAGTCCGGCGGCAATTGCGAGGCGAAATAGACCAGAGTCTGCGGGTTCGGGATCGCAGCGTAGCGCACCCCGAGCACGATCTGGATCAGCAGCGGATTGCGCAGCACGCCATCCGCCTGCAACGCCTTGGCGAGTTGCAGGTCGCCGCCATCGAACAGCTCCAGCTCGGGCAGGACTCCGGCCGCATAGATGCGCCACGCCATCTCGGTGACGTTGCGCGGCGTGTTGATCACCACGGCGGTCCCTGAGAACATGGTGTTGAGGTCGAGCGTGCCTCGACGAGTTCGGCCGCCCGGTCCGCAATACCTTGGTCGAGATCTGGAACGCCAATAAATGGGGGCGCTACACCCATGTGAAGGACCCGGTGCGCGAGCGGCTCGACCCTAACTTTCTCGGCTTCGGCCGGACCATGACCGACGAAACCGGCCGCTATCGCTTCCGCACCATCATGCCGGGCTCCTATCTGGCACGACCGGACATCGACCGCTGGCGCCCGGCCCATGTCCATGTCTCGATCCGCGGCGGCTCGGCGCGCCTCATCGCCCAGATGTATTTCCAAGGCGATCCGCATCTTGCCCGCGACCCGATGTTCATCCTGCTCGGCGAGGCGCAAGGGCGCCATTTCGGCAACCGCGTCGGACAGGGTGCGGAGGGCGAGACTCTCTATTCCTGGGACATCGTGATCGGCGGACGCAACACCGCCTATTTCGAGAGCTGACTTGGCCGAGCTAAGCCGCCGCCTTGCGCCGCTCGGTCACGGTGAGCGCAAGCCCCCCGAGCACCAGCAGCACGCCGAGCACGAAGAACAGTCCGAGTTCGTCGCCGAACATGACGGCTGCAGCGGCAACGCCGACGACCGGTTGCAGGTACTGGATGCCGGCGGCAATGCGCGCCGGCACCGTGCGCAGCAGATGCAGCCATAGGAACAGGCCCGCCACCGTCACGACGATGCCGAGATAGACCGCCGTCGCGAGGCCCGTGCTCGTCAGCTGGAACGGCACATGCCACATCTCCCAGGCCGCCCAGGGCAGCAGCGCCAGGAAGCCGAAGACGGTGCTCCAGGCGGCGACGGTGGCGGTGCCGTACTGCTCGGTCAGCTCGACACTCCAGACATAGTAGAAGGCGATCGTCAGCGCCGAAAGCAGCACCAGCGCCGCGCCGGTCAGCGTGGTCTGCGATGTCGCGACAGCCGCATCGCCGCGCCCGGACGCGACCAAGGCGATCCCGGCGAAGGCCGCCAGCAGCCCCAGCGCCTGCGGGCCGGACACCGATTGCCGCAAGCGCGCTGCGGCAAAGACGACGACGAAGATCGGGATGGTCGCGGAGATGATCGTCGCGACCGAGGCCGAGGTGCCGACGACGCCGAAGGTCTGCGCCACCTGTCCGATGCCGATGCCGAGCACGCCGAGAGCGGCGACGCGAGGCAACGCCCGGCGCGGCAGGCGCTGCTTGCCAATGACGAGCAGGAACAGCAGCGGCAGGGCGATCCCGAAGCGCAAAGCGGTCAGTGTCAGCGGCGGCAGCGTGAGCAGGCCGAGCTTGGTGATCGGGATCGAGACGCCCCACATCAGCGCAAGCAGCAGCATCGCCGCGAAGCTGCCGACGGAGGGGCTGTAGCGGGTGGCCAGCGCCGTTTGGCTCATGGGGCGGTCTTCATGCGTCCGGGCCACGCTGCGGAGGCGTCGCGTGAGCGCAGGCTCTAGGTCTTCCGACCTCGCGCGACAAATCATTTGTCGTCACGTCATGAGTGAGCAACACTCACGCATGGTATCGTTGTTCGCCCGCCTTCCGCCGCTGCAGACGCTCCGCGCTTTCGAAGCGGCCGGGCGGCTGTCGAGCATGACCCTGGCGGCGCAGGAGCTGAACCTCACCCACGGAGCGGTGAGCCGTCACGTCAAGACGCTCGAAGCGCATCTGGGCGTTCCCCTGTTCGAGCGCCTGACCCGGCGGATCGTGCTGACCGAGGCGGGGGCCAGGTTTCTCGCCGTCGTCGCCCGCAACCTCGCGGAGCTGACGCGGGAGGCCGAACGCCTGCGCAGCCTGAACACGGGGACGCGCCTCACTCTGAGCACGAGCGTGTCGCTGGCCAGCAAATGGCTGGCGCCGCGCCTGCACCGGCTGATGGTCCGCCTCCCGGATTATGACGTCCATCTCGACGTGACCGACATCAATGTCGATCTCTCCGACGGACGCATCGACGCCGCCGTGCGCTACGGCGCCGGGCAGTATCCGAACGCGGTCGCGGAGCGCATCCTCGACGAGACCGTCACGCCCGTCTGCAGTCCTGCTTACGCGAGCAAGATCGGCGCCGGAGCCTCGCCGGCAGAGCTGGCGCGAGGCACCTTGCTGCATGAGGATCGCATGCTGGCGAACTGGGAGCAGTGGTTTGCGCTGGCAGGCCTGGCACAGCTCCGCAGCCGCGGTCCGGCCTACAGCCATGGCAGCCTCGCGATCGAAGCCGCACTACGCGGCGAAGGCGTGGCGCTCGGGCGCAGCATGCTCGTCGCGGAAGACCTTGCGGCCGGGCGTCTCGTCGCGCCCTTCCCCGAGCTGACGCTCAAAGCCGAACGTGGCTACGATCTGGTCTATCGTCCGGGCAATCAGGATCACCCGAAGGTCCGCGCGGTGCGCGACTGGCTCGCCGACGAAATCCGGCTTTTCCTGAGCAATGTCGGCCGACAAGCCAGCGCCCTCGACTGAACGAGGGCAACTGCTCCTCGCGCGCAGCACTCATCCGTAGCGCGCTTCCATCCGCCGATCGATCGCCAGCGCCGCCAGCGTGCAGAGCGCGCCGGACAACAGATAGACACCGACCCAGGCGAGGCCGAAGGCGCTCGAGACCGTGAGCGCGACCAGCGGCGCGAAGCCCGCGCCGAGCAGCCAGGCAAGATCGGAGGTCAGGGCCGCGCCGGTGTAGCGGTATTGCTGGCCGAAACTCGAGGCGACCGCGCCGGCCGTCTGGCCGTAGGAGAGGCCGAGCAGCCCGAAGCCGATGATCACATAGATCGTCTGCCCGGCCTGGCTGTCGCCGAAGAGCAGCGGCGCTATGATGCTGGACAGGCTGAACAGCCCGATCATCGCGCCGGACAGCAGCAGCGTTTTGCGGCGGCCGAGCTGGTCGGCGACCAGGCCGGAGGTGACGATCGCCCCGGCGCCGACGACGCCGCCGGCGGCCTGCACCAGCAGGAACTCCGAGACCGAGCGGCTGGTGAAGAGGTTGATCCAGCTCACCGGGAAGATCGTGACGAGATGGAAGAGCGCAAAGCTCGCCAGCGGCACGAAAGCGCCGAGGATGAGCGTGCGGCCATGGACGCGGATCAGCTCCGAAACCGGCATCGGCATGAGCTCGCGCGTTGTCATCAGCTCCGCGAACTCATGGGTCGCCACCATGCGCAGGCGGGCGAACAGGGCGACGACGTTGATCGTCAGGGCGACGAAGAAGGGGTAGCGCCAACCCCAGCCGAGGAAATCCTCCTTGGAGAGCGCGCCCTCGAAATAGGCGAAGAGCCCGGCGGCGAGGATGAACCCGAAGGGCGCCCCGAGTTGCGGCAGCATGGTGTACCAGCCACGCCGGTTGGCCGGGGCGTTCAGCGCCAGCAACGAGGACAGGCCATCCCAGGCGCCGCCGAGCGCGATGCCCTGCAGCAGGCGGAAGGCGGCGAGGATGACGCAGGACCAGATGCCGATCGTCTGATAGCCCGGCAGGAAGGCGATGGCGGCGGTCGAGCCGCCGAGCAGGAAGAGCGCCGCGGTGAGCTTGGTCGTGCGGCCGTAATTGCGGTCGATCGCGAAGAACAGCACCGAGCCGAGCGGGCGCGTCACGAAGGCGAGCGCGAAGATGCCGAACGCGTAGAGCGTGCCGGTGAGTCGGTCGACGAACGGGAAGACGAGCTCGGGGAAGACCAGCACGCAGCCGAGGCCGAAGACGAAGAAGTCGAAATATTCCGAGGTTCGCCCGATGATGACGCCGAGCGCGATATCGGCCGGGCTGACGTGGTCCTTCCCGTGATCTTCCGCCGGAAGGGCCGATGGCTGGATCGTCGCGTCAGCGCTCATGACCGCGAATTCCTAAGCTGGCGGCCGCCCGGAGAGACCGGACTTGCCCGCACCTCTGACAAATGGATACGGTGGATAGAAGCAACACGTCAAACTGCCGCAATGGGACAGATTGTCTTATGTGCGGCGCGAAAGAATGGACCTAGAGAACGTCAGTTCCCGGAACGGGGAGGCTTCGACTCTCTTGCGGATCTTTCGAATCTTAGCGGTTCTGCCGCTTTTCGCGCTGCTCGGCGGCTGCCAATGGGTGCTGCTGGCCCCGTCAGGCGATATTGCACTGCAGCAGAGAAACTTGCTGCTGGCCTCCACCGCGCTGATGCTGCTCGTCATCGTCCCGGTGATGGCGCTGACGATCTTCTTTGCCTGGCGCTACCGCGCCTCGGCCAAGGCAAGCTACGATCCCGACTGGAACCATTCGCTGCCGCTCGAGGTGGTGATCTGGTCGGTGCCTCTGCTGATCATCATCGTCATCGGCGCAATGACCTGGATGGGCACGCATCTGCTCGATCCCTACCGGCCGCTCAATCGCATCGCCGCCGGCAAGCCGATCGCCGAGGCGCGCGCAGGCAGCGCCGCGGTCAGGAAGCAGCCGCTGGTGATCCAGGTCGTCGCGCTCGACTGGAAATGGCTGTTCATCTACCCGGCGCAAGGCATCGCCTCGCTCAACGAGGTGGTGGCGCCGGTCGACCAGCCGATCGAGTTCCGCATCACCTCCTCCGCGGTGATGAACTCGCTGTTCATTCCCGCGCTCGCCGGCCAGATCTACGCCATGCCCGGCATGCAGACCAAGCTCAACGCCGTGATCAACCATCCCGGCGAGTTCGAGGGCTTCTCGGCCAATTACAGCGGCGCCGGCTTCTCCGACATGCGCTTCCGCTTCCGCGGCGTCGACGATGCGGCTTTCGGCGAGTGGGTGCAGGGCGCGATCCGGGGAGGCAGCACGCTCGGGCGCGAGGAATATCTCGTGCTGGAACGGCCGAGCGAGCGCGAGCCCGTCCGCTATTTCCGCGACATCCCGTCCGATCTCTTCACGGCCATCCTCAACATGTGCGTCGATCGCGCCAAGATGTGCACGCGCGACATGATGGCGATGGACGCCAAGGGCGGCGGCGGCAAGGAGGGCATCCATACCGTCGCGGCGCTCGAATACGACAAGAGCGTGCGCCGCGGCGGCCAGCCGCTGCCGCCGCGCCCGTTCGTGATGGCGATCTGCACGCCGACCGATGTCTACGGCGCCGCGGGCGTGACCGCCCGCGCCGTCAACTGAGCCGCGAGGCGAGCATGACCTCCTATCCCGACTGGTGGAAGTTCCTCTTCGGACGCTTCACCCTCGAGGCGATCCCCTATCACGAGCCGATCCTGATCGGGACCTTCGCCGTCGTCCTGCTCGGCGGGCTCGTGCTGCTGGCGCTGATTACGCGCTACAAGCTCTGGGGCTATCTCTGGCACGACTGGTTCACCAGCGTGGACCACAAGAAGATCGGGATCATGTACATGATCCTCGGCGTCGTCATGCTGCTGCGGGGCTTTGCCGACGCGCTGATGATGCGCGGCCAGCAGGCGATTGCCTTCGCCGGCAACGAAGGCTACCTGCCGCCGCACCATTACGACCAGATCTTCACCGCCCATGGCGTGATCATGATCTTCTTCGTGGCGATGCCCTTCGTCACCGGCCTGATGAACTACGTCGTGCCGCTGCAGATCGGCGCGCGTGACGTCGCCTTTCCCTTCCTCAACAATTTCAGCTTCTGGATGACGGTCGGCGGCGCCGTACTGATCATGGCCTCGCTCTTCATCGGCGAGTTCGCCAAGGTCGGCTGGCTCGCCTATCCGCCGCTGTCGGGGGCCGCCTACTCGCCCGGGGTAGGCATGGACTATTATCTCTGGGGCCTGCAGATCGCAGGCATCGGTACGACCTTGTCCGGCGTCAACCTGATCGCGACCATCGTCAAGATGCGCGCGCCCGGCATGGACATGATGAAGATGCCGGTCTTCACCTGGACGTCGCTGTGCACCAACGTGCTGATCGTCGCGACTTTCCCGATCCTGGCTGCGACCCTCGCCCTGCTGACGCTCGACCGCTATGTCGGCACCAACTTCTTCACGAACGATCTCGGCGGCAATCCGATGATGTACGTGAACCTGATCTGGATCTGGGGCCACCCGGAGGTCTACATCCTGATTCTGCCGATCTTCGGCGTTTATTCCGAGGTCGCCTCGACCTTTTGCGGCAAGCGCCTCTTCGGCTACGCCTCGATGGTCTATGCGACGGTGGTGATCACCATCCTGTCCTACCTGGTCTGGCTGCATCACTTCTTCACGATGGGCTCGGGCGCCAGCGTGAACTCCTTCTTCGGCATCACAACGATGATCATCTCGATCCCGACGGGCGCGAAGATCTTCAACTGGCTGTTCACGATGTATCGTGGCCGCATCCGCTTCGAGCTGCCTATGATGTGGCTGCTCGCCTTCATGATCACCTTCGTCATCGGCGGCATGACCGGCGTCATGCTCGCGGTGCCGCCGGCCGATTTCGTGCTGCACAACAGCCTCTTCCTGATCGCCCATTTTCACAACGTCATCATCGGCGGCGTGGTCTTCGGCGTCTTCGCCGGCATCGCCTACTGGTTCCCCAAGGCCTTCGGCTTCAAGCTCGACCGGTTCTGGGGCGTCCTCTCCTTCTGGTTCTGGGTGATCGGCTTCTACGTCGCCTTCATGCCGCTCTACATCCTCGGCCTTATGGGCGTGACGCGGCGGCTCAGCCGCTTCGAGGACCCCTCGCTGCAGATCTGGTTCGTGATCGCGGCGCTCGGCGCGGTGCTGATCGCTCTCGGCATCGCCTGCTTCCTGATCCAGATCGGCGTCAGCATCCTGCGCCGCGAGCAGCTGCGCGATACGACCGGCGATCCCTGGGACGGGCGCACGCTGGAATGGTCGACCTCCTCGCCGCCGCCGGCCTACAATTTCGCCTTCACGCCGATCGTGTACGACCTCGACGCTTGGGCCGACATGAAGAAGCGCGGCTATACCCGCCCGCTCGCCGGCTTCCGGCCGATCCACATGCCCAGGAACACCGGCGCCGGCGTGATCATCGCCGGGCTGGCGACGATCTGCGGCTTCGCCCTGATCTGGTACATCTGGTGGCTGGCGGCGCTCTCCTTCGTCGCCGTGCTCGCCGCCGTGATCATCCATACCTTCAACTACGACCGCGACTTCCACATCCCCGCCGACGAGGTGGTGCAGGCGGAAGATGCGCGGACCCAGCTTCTGGCCCGGGCCTGAGGGGCGGATGATGGCTAAGGCGACAGCGCAGGCCGCAGGCACCGCCCCGGCATTCTACGTCACCGAGGAAGAGCACGCGCATCCGGGCGGCTCGACCATGCTGGGCTTCTGGCTCTACCTGATGAGCGACTGCCTGGTCTTCGCGGTCCTCTTCGCGACCTATGGCGTGCTCGGGCGCAATTACGCGGCGGGACCATCCGGCGCCGACCTGTTCGACCTGAAGCTGGTCGCGGTCAACACCGCCATGCTGCTGTTCTCCTCGATCACCTATGGCTTTGCCATGCTGGCGATGGACAAGGGCCGGCAAGCGGCGGTGCAGGGCTGGCTCGCCGTCACCGCCGTCTTCGGCCTCGCCTTCCTTGGCATCGAGCTCTACGAGTTCGCCCACCTGATCCACGAAGGCGCGACGCCGATGCGCAGCGCCTTCCTCTCCTCCTTCTTCACGTTGGTCGGCACGCACGGGCTGCACGTCACCTTCGGCCTGATCTGGCTGGGCGTGCTGATGACGCAGGTCTCGAAGCACGGGCTGATCGAGGCCAATCGGCGCCGGCTGATGTGCCTCAGTATGTTCTGGCACTTCCTCGACGTCGTCTGGATCGGCGTCTTCACCTTCGTCTACCTGATGGGCGTGCTGAAATGAGCCAGAACCAGGCAGAGGCGCAGGGCGGCCACCACGACGCCCATCATGACGGGCACGATGCCCATGGCGCGGCGCATGGCAGCATGCGCGGCTACGTCACCGGCTTCCTGCTCTCGGTCGTCCTGACCGCGATCCCGTTCTGGCTCGTCATGAACGACGTGCTCGGCAACTCGACCCTGACGGCGATCGTGATCATGCTCTTCGCCGCCGCGCAGATTGTCGTGCACATGGTCTACTTCCTGCACATGAATGGCCGCTCGGAGGGCGGCTGGACCATGCTGGCGCTGATCTTCACGATCATCGTCGTCGCGATCGCGCTGGCCGGCTCGCTCTGGGTGATGTTCCACCTCAACGCCAACATGATGCCGGACATGCACCGGATGTGAGGCTAAGGCATATGTCTGCCGGCGCTGAGCGACGGCGCGGCGGCGCCTTTCAAGCGATCTTCATCGCCGGGCTCTGCCTGATCGCGCTCGTCTGCGCCGGGCTCGGCGCCTGGCAGATCCAGCGGCGGAGCTGGAAGCTCGACCTGATCGCCCACGTCGAGGAACGCTTGCGGGCGGCGCCGGTCGCCGCACCCGGCCCGGCGGACTGGCCCGCGATCTCAGCCCAGGCGGACGAATATCGCCGCGTCGCCCTGCAGGGCCGCTATCTCGACGCAGCCGAAACGCTGACCATGGCGGTGACCGAGCGCGGCCCCGGCTTCTGGGTGCTGGCGCCGTTCCGGGCCGATGCCGGCTTCACCGTCCTCGTCAACCGCGGCTTCGTGCCGGAGGACAGGCGTGCCCCCGAGGCACGGCGCAAGACGCCCGGAGGCGAGACCAGACTGACCGGGCTTCTCAGGCTGAGCGAGCCCGGCGGCGGCTTCCTGCGCAGCAACGATCTCGCGGCCGGCCGCTGGTATTCGCGCGACGTGGCGGCGATCGCGTCGGCGCGGCAGCTCGGCCCGGTCGCTCCCTACTTCGTCGATGCCGACGCCAGCGCCGAGCCCGGCCCGCTGCCGCAGGGCGGCATGACCCAGGTCAGCTTCCGCAACAGCCATCTCGTCTATGCGCTGACCTGGTTCTGCCTCGCCTTGATGAGCGCCGGAGCCGTGACCTATCTGGTCAGGGCCGGATCGGATGACGTCCAGGTGGACTGACAGGCAGAGCGACGAGGGGTCGCGCCCCGCGATCAGGCGAGCTCGCTGGTCCCGATCTTGTTGAGCAATGCCAGCTGGCTCGCCGGGTCGCCAGCGCTTCCGCCGACGGCCCTGCCGAGAAAGTCGGTGAGCCGGTCCAGCGCCTGGGCGGCGATCCCGGCAGACAGCGGCTGACGGTCATAGGCCTCGACGAAGCGGCCGGCGAGATCGGCGAGCAGGCGCAGCAGCGCAGCCTGCTCGGGCGCGTTCGCGCGCAGGGCCAGTGCCCGGTCCTGGAACTCGATATAGGTGCGAAGGCTGCCCTTCTGCTGCTGCAGCCAGTTCAGAAGCTCGTTCATGTCATCTCCGCCAGATCGCGGCCTCGTGGTGGGGTGGAGCGGATTGCGGCTCAGTTGCGCGGCGCGAGGCGGGCGCGGCCGCCATGGCGGGTCGACCAGGCGACGGGGTCGGCGAGGAACCGCTCGATCTCGGCACGATCCTCCGGCGAAAGGCCGTTATCGGCCCCGGCCCGAAGGACATCGCCCCAGTTCGCCAGGGCATGCAGCGTCAGGCCGGCCTCTCTCAACCGCTCGCCGGCGCCGGGGAAGGCGTCGTGGTAGAAGATCGTCAGGACATGCTCGACCTCAGCCCCCGCAGCGCGCAGGCCGCGCACGAAATTGAGCTTGCTGCCGCCATCGGTCGTCAGGTCGTCCATCAGAAGGACGCGCAGGCCCTCGACCGGCCCACCCTCGACCTGGGCGTTGCGGCCGATGCCGAGCGGGCGCTTGCGGACATAACGCAGCCTCAAGGCTAGCCGGTCGGCAAGCCAGGCCGCGAACGGAATGCCGGCTGTCTCGGCGCCGGCGATCACGTCGAAGCTGCCCGGCGGAAAAGTCGCGGCCGCATAGCGGGCAGCGAGCTCGCTGACCGCTTGGCGTAAGCCAGGATCGCCGAGCAGCAGGCGGACATCGACATAGACCGGGCTCGCCCAGCCGGCGGCCAGGATGAAGGGCTGCTGGCGGCTGACATGGATGGCGCCGGCCCTGAACAGGAGCTCGGCGACCTCGCGGCCGATCTCGTTCGCGCTCATCGCACCGCCTCCCTGATGGCGTCCCGCATCACCGCGATCCCGGCGAGGAAATCGTCGATCGCCATCGCCTCATCCGGATTATGCGAACCGTTCTGGTTGCGCACGAAGATCATCGCGCTGGGGATACCGGCATTGGCGAAGACCGCAGCATCATGGCCCGCGCCGCTGGGGATATCCTCGTCGGGCAGGCCGAGATCGCGGGCGGCCGCCTTGAGCCTTGTGATCCAGCCCCCATCCATCACGGCAGGGGCGGATTCGAGCCGGCGGTCGACGCGGAACGCGACCCCCCTTTCCTCGCCGATCAGGGCGCACTCCGAGAGGAAGAGGTCGTAGAAGGCCTCAAGCGTCTCGCGGTTCTGGCTGCGCACCTCGAAGGAGAAGCGCACCGTGCCGGGAATGCGCGCGATGGCGTGCTCCTGCGGATCGGTGCCGAGCACGCCGGCGGTCACGACCACGTCGCGGCCGCGCTCCAGCAAGGTGCGCCAATGCCGGTCGAGATGGGTTATCAGTTCGGCGGTGGCGAAGACCGCATCGCGCCTGAGCCAGCGCGGCACCGCGCCGGAATGGCCGGCCTCGCCCAGGCATTCGACCTCGCGATGACGGATATTGCCCCTGATGCCGGTGACGATTCCAACAGGCAGATCCCGTGCGACCAGCACCGGCCCCTGCTCGATATGCAGTTCGATCCAGGCCGCGACGGTGGCGGGGTCGAGCAGCGGCTCGCCCTTTTCGACGCGGGCGATGTCGACGCCGACGGAGGCCATGCACTCCGCGAGAGTGCGCCCGCTCGCATGGTCGCGCACGGCAAGATCGGCGGCGGAGAGTGCCCCAAACAGGGCACTGGAGCCCATATAGGCCCGGCCGAAGCGGGAGCTTTCCTCTCCGCGCAGGCCGTAGACCTTGATCGTCCGGCGCGGGACGAACCCCTCCTCCTTGAAGCGGGCGATGATGGCGAGCCCGGCGATGACGCCGGCCGCACCGTCGAAATTGCCGCCCTGCGGCACGGAATCGAGATGCGAGCCGCAGGCGAGAAAGGGCAGCTCCGGCTCGCGGCCCGGCAGCGTGACGACGAGATTGGCGCCGGCATCGCGTTCTGTCGCGAAGCCGAGCTCGCGCGCCTTCGCCTCGACGAGGTCGAGCGCCAGCGACTCGCGCTCGCTATAGGCCTCGCGCGTGATGCCGACCCCGTCACCCGTCGCTTCGCGCAAGGCATCGAACAGCGCTTCAGCAAGGGCCTGGTCGCCCGCGTCGCCGCTGAAGACGTTGCGCATCTCGGCCGCTTGCGCGCTCACGAGACCGGGTCCAGCCAGGCGAGATCGGGCTCGTCGGCCTCCTCGATCACGACGCCGCGGATCAGGTCGGCGACGCGCGGGATCTCGCGGCGCAGGCAAAAAGCCGCGAGCCCGTCGATGATCGTCGTCATCGCCGCCGGCTGCAGGAAGGTCGCGGTGCCGACCTGAACCGCGCTGGCCCCGGCGAGCATGTACTCGACCGCGTCCTCGGCGGTGGCGATGCCGCCGCAGCCGATCACCGGGATTGTCACCGCCTTGGCGCATTGGAAGACTTGGCGCAGCACGATCGGCTTGATCGCCGGCCCCGACAGCCCTCCCATGATGTTGCCGAGGCAGGGCTTGAAGCTCTTGAGGTCGATCGCCATCGACAGGATGGTGTTGGCGACCACGACCGCATCGGCGCCCGCCGCCTCGGCGGCGCGCGCAACCTCCGGCACGTCGCCGGTATTGGGCGTCAGCTTGACCCAGAGCGGCAGCTTTGTCGCCCTACGGAGTTCGCGCGTGACCTTCTCAGTCGATTCCGCCCGCATCGCGAAGGCCTTGCCGTCCTCCTCGATGTTCGGACAGGAGATGTTGGCCTCGATCGCGGCGATGCCGGGGATCGAGAGCTCGGCGGCGAGGCTGGCGAAGCCTTCCGCCGTCGGGGCCGAGATCGAGACGACCAGCGGCGTGTCATAGGCCGCGTAATGCGGCATGGTCGTCTCGATGAAATAGGGCACGCCCTTCGAGGGGATGCCGATGGCGTTGATCAGCCCGCCCGGTCGCTCGACCACGCGCGGCAGCGGATTGCCGGCGCGCAGTTCGCGCGTGATCGTCTTGGTGACGAAGGCGCCGAGCCGGTTGAAGTCCATCACCTTCTCCAGCCCCTCGGCGAAGGTGCCCGAGGCCGGCATCACCGGATTGCGCAGGGTCAGCCCACCGATCCTGACGGAGAGATCGATCGTTCCGGCCGCGCTCATGGCAGCGCCTCCATCAGGTCGAAGACCGGGCCGTCCCAGCAGACGCGCCGGTTGACGATCTCGCCGTTGACGTTGAAGTCGCGCACGCAGCAGTAGCAAAGCCCGATTCCGCAGGCCATCTGCTGCTCCATCGCGACCTGGCCGGGCAGCCCGAACTCGCGCGCCAGGCGCTGCTGCACCCGCATCAGCCGGCTTGAGCCGCAGGTGAAGAAGGCGTCGCAGCGACCCTCGGCAATCTGACGGCGCAGAATGCGCTCGACATTGGCGGGCCCGCTGGTCTGCTCAGCGTCGG